>NZ_JBXXZH010000482.1:0-3017 GCF_059640475.1 Calothrix sp. CBUCES-K 9914 | reverse complement strand
CCGAGAGGAAATTTGACTAAATGCACTTGTGGTGTATCAGCGAAGCGTGTAGATATGAGCATTTCACGCCGTTTGGGATGCCAAGAAGCTAAACTTGCAGCGCGAAAATTTGTATAGCGTTCAACTGAAAGGGCAATGCTAGCAGGAATGGGTGGAATTCCTTCGACGACTAGATTATCACCTGGTGTAATAGTTGGAGTTTGGGCAATAGCCATAAAAGCAGGTAGAAATACTACTGCTAGAAGGGTAGCAAAGAATTTTGATATGGTTCGCATTACGTAATTATGCTAAACTCGGATGCTTGATTTTTCATATTATAAGATTCCCCCAGATTCCCGACTTTTTAAAGAAGTCAGGAATCTAGGGGAATCTAGGTATCCGCGATTTTGCTAATTACCTACAGGTACGGTATTTGATGTGGTAAACTAAACCACGGTGAGCAAGATCAAAGGAGTCAACGGTAGCTATTCCTTTACCGCTGGCAGCCATTGAAGCATTTACCCGCATGTTTACACTGGCGCCACAGGAAGACCAGATATTAGCTACAGTCGCCAAGTTATCGCGGACATTATAATTATTTTCGCCTTTGAACTTCCGCTGAAAAACAGGACCTCTGTTACCAGCGAAAAAGTACTCTGATCGTAAGGTTCCCGTGGTTGCCGGAGCTACATAACCACGATAATCAGCATCAAAGAGGGAAATTTGGTAGCCTTGGGGTATCTTGATCGGAATGCTCAAATTACAGCTTTTACGGCTTTCTGCTGCATTGCTTCCAAGAGCGGAAAATTTGTCGAATAGAATTGTTAGCTCTTGACCATCTGGACTAACGCTTACACTAGCAGAACCGCCAGGGCAACCGTTACCACCATACTGTGTGCCTAAAATCTGAACTTGTTGACTGCTAGCAAATGCAGGACAAATAGAAGCTGTGAGCAATGTAGCCGCAGCAAACAACGTTTTGACAATTCTCATGGATATTTTCCTAGAAAGTTAAGTTTTGGAATATAATGAATGCGAAATCAACCTATCCACCAGATAATGCATTCGTACTTTGATTGATTTTTGTACTCTTTAATAGCTTTAAGTACAAATAACTAATAAATTATTAAACTGACTAGAATGCACAATTTACTTCAGCTTTAGAAGAAACCGGGTTTTTCGACGATAATGTGAAGTTGTTTCACAAAAACCGATTTCTAATCGAGGTTAAAAATCTGATTAAACCAATATCCAACAACTGTTTTCACCTATAATTTCCTAAAGGCGCCTATAGGAATCTCAACAACGATTGCAATTAAATAAAGTTTACTGTTAATATGAAGCGTTGAAAAGCTGACTCGAATACCACTGCAAAAGTAAAAACCAGTGTTTATCTTCGGTCACGTTCAATATCGTTAATCACTTTTTCCATGTACCAATCTTCTGACATGCCTGGGTAATAGTACTTAGCATCTTCCATTAACCTTTCCGCAATTTCCCAATAACCACCAACAAGCCTTAATAATTTTTGACGAAGTATAGTTGATTTGGGTTTGTTTAAATCCTGACTAGGTACAGTAATTTGCTTCAGGCTGTCTAATACTTTCTGATAATTTTTCCAATCTTCTTTTTCACAGAATATACTCGCAGCTTTCTGATAATCATCGACTGCTTGCTGCATTTCTTCGATATGAGTATATGCTAATCCACGATTCAAATAAGCGTGAGCGTCTTCTGGGTCAAGCTGTAACGCTTTAGTGTAGTCTTGAATGGCACCGTAATGGTTGCCAATGCTGCGATAAGCATTACCTCTAGCTGTATAAAGCATCGTATTATCTGGTTCTAATTCTAAAGCTTTGTTAAAATCAGCAACGGCGCCTTGATTATCTCCTATCTGTAACCTAGCTTTACCTCGGTTACGATAAACGATAGCATCTTGAAAGTTAAACTTTAAAGCTTGATTAAAATCAGCAATGGCATCAATATATTTTTCTTGCTTGCAACGTATCACACCTCTACAGCAATAAGCCTTACCATCTTGTGCGTCTACTTGAAAAACCCAGTTTAAACTTTCTAATGCTTCTCTGATATCTCCTTGTTCAGCTTTTTCGATTAATTGCTTGAAGTAATCACCCTCATGCATTATTACAGCTTGTGGTGGAGTTTGCTTAACGGTAATGGCTTGTTGTGGTTGGGGTTTGGGTTGAAGCTGTTTAATTTTCTCCATGCACAACCGACAATTTTCTGCATCTTTCTGCACTATATATAATTCTGCTGCTTTCTTAAAGCTAGTTATGGCGCCATGAATATCTCCAGATTTTCGCAGCAATGTACCGCGCAGGTTATGTGCTGCTGCATAATTGTAATCTAGACGAATCGCACGTTCGATGTCATCAAGGGCGCCAGGTAAATTTTTCAGCACCATACGCGCTAACGCCCGACTGTAATATGCTTGGATTAACTGCGAATCCAGCTTTAGCGCTTCAGTATAATCTGAAACTGCTTGTAATACGTTACCCAAATCATAATAAGCCAAGCCACGGTGCAAGTACGCTTCAGCAAAATAAGGATTTAACTCCAGTTCCTTCGTAAAATCCAGAATTGCATTGGCATAATCTTTTTGTCTAGCTTTTTCCAATCCCCGCTTGAAGTCTTCTTGAGTCATGGCAATGGCTTGTGTCTTGATAACCTGTTTCTTAATTGTGCTTTAAAATGCACGTGACCTGCCATTATGACACGTAAAAATTTGTAGAAGTTCCCGAAATTGACATACTTTTTAGTACATAAACTAATACTAGATGGGGATACACATAGTGGTAGATGCTAACCCAAGCGCGTTTAAAAGAGCGACTTGAGACGATTCTCTTCCATAAAATCGTGTTGCGTTCCATAATCTTTAATGGCAAACTCAACCTGCAACATTAAACGAGCGTTGCTAATAGGTGCGTCTCCTTTATGATAACCAAAAGTATCTTCGGCAAACCCATAACCGCGCGGGCCTGTGATTGACACAACCTTCTCTGTGCCATAATAGTTCA
>NZ_JBXXZH010000481.1:0-3036 GCF_059640475.1 Calothrix sp. CBUCES-K 9914 | reverse complement strand
TGATTTTTATAGCTAACCATCTTGACAAATCCGATTTGAGAGGGAACGAATCAGCCCTGCTTACCAAGGGGGGTTGGGGAAATTTTATTCTATCCCTTGCAGTATTGGAATCGGAATATATCCTCGCTTGAAAATTAGCGGCACAAATCTGATTAGGGCGCCAATAATAATAATTAGCTCCTAACTCGCGCAGGTGCGTGACACTACTAGTTCATTAGTTTTATTTCGCGATTGTTATGGTGTCACACACCCTACTTTCCCATTTGCCTTTTCATCCTTTGCAGTTCGTCGTCGGTTTCTAAACGAATAAACTGTTCTTCTAAGTCGTCGAAGCTACTTGAAGTGTTAGTTGACTTCCACCAACCGTCACTTTCGATGCGCTGCTGGGTTTTGGTCTGCGCTTGAGCTTGCGCGCGTGTTGCTTGTGCTTGGGTTGCTTTGGTTTGAACTTCCTGGCGCCGTACTTGAATTTTTTGATAAAGCTCTTTTGCTTGCTTAATACGGTCTTTGATACCTTGCATTTTTGCCCACTGCTGGTTTCCTTGACGCAGTAGTGCTGCTTCACGTTCTTGTGCTGCAGAAGCTAAGTCTTGACGGTTGGCAGCTTTGGCTTTTTGTACTCGCTGATGCCATTTTTGAATTTCGGTAGCTGTGGCAAGAATTTCATCTTGAGAGCGCTTTTCCTGCACCTGTAAGTCGGCAATTAGTTTTAATGTATCTCCCTCCTGTTGACGCAACTGGTCTAACAGTGCTTCCAACTCCAAATGCGGGTTGTTTTTTAAGAACTCTTCTAAACGGCTTTCCAGAAACCGACTCAAATCATCGAATAAGCCCACTGTTAGAACTCCAGGGTTGAGATGTCACATTTATTGTAATTATTATCGCTCCCGTGCGGAAAGTGGGTCATCGCACTTGAGTCTTATATTATCTAGTTTTGATTATGAAAGTTTATATTATGAATATGTTACAACGTTATCTTGCCATTGCGGCGCTTACTATTTCGGGTATAGTAGCTTCAAGTACGGTTGTTACAAGTATTCCTGTATTTGCGGCGCCAACCAAACAAGTTGCTCAAACAGTAAAACCCGACTTTGACAAATATCCTGCAAACCCTGTGTATAAAGGTAAAGCTGCTACACTCAAAGCTGATAACCAAGAGCAAAAAGATTATTTACCTGATATTCAATCTGTAGCTAGTAAAGGTACAAACTTTGCTGGACATTATGTAATTGCAGAAGGTCTGAACCGCGCGATGGGTGGAGTTAGTACTGGTATTATTGCTGACCTCAAAACAGGTAAAATTTATTTATCACCACAACTTAAAGGCTATCATGACCAACGTGGCGCCGGTTACGTTCCTCCCAGACCTGATGGTGGTTTACATTATCAAGCAAACAGTAAATTGTTAGTAATTACAGGACGCACGGGTGGTCAAGACGGTAACAAAGGCATTGGACATTATTACTATAAATGGCAAAATAACAAACTCACATTTATCAAGTTTGTTTCATCTCCCTACCAATCTCAATAGTAACAGCAGTCGGTGGTAAAAACAGGGTTTATAAAATTACAATGGTGTTAACCAGTAAGTAATTCCAGTGACGATTTTCTTGTTAAAGCCAAAATCAGGTAATTTTTCCTCTGGTACACCTAAATAAGTCCAGTGAGGTAAATCTGTTTCTACAGTTTGAAACCAGCCATTTTGGTTTAAAGCTTTTCTTTGTGCTTCTGTGTAAACTCTTAAATCTACCGCTAAACCCCATAAATGTTGTGATGTTCCAGGTGGCGCCACTATATTTAAGATAGCAGTTTCTCTACCTTGCTTAACTTGTTCCAAAGTATTCCTGTTAGCGTATTTGTTCCAAAATTTGAGGTTCGTTTCATATGTCCGAGTACAGTCACCAGAACCATTTCCAGACCTTAACGGAATATTGATTTGTTTGTCAGCGATATTAAATGCATCAGCAGCAGCTTTTTGCAGATAGCAGTTATTGCCACTGTTAACTTTAGCCATTACTAGACTTGCTTGGTAAGCTCTAGTTTCTTGCGGGTTGGGAAAAAATACTTTTGGTGGTAGTTTTATTGCTGAATTTAGATTAATAAAAGGCGCCCCATATTGACGTAACATAATGTACTCAAACGTACCTGGATTGGGTATTAATGGTAATTGAGGTGTGATAAAAGCTAAAAAACGTTCTTTTTGCGGTAATGCTAAGTTAGGAGTAGGTGCTGGAGTTAATGATGGTATTGGGTTTGTAATACATGGACGGTTTGGATTCGGGTATTTTAAGGCACGTTCAATTAAACAGTTTTCATCGTTTCTCAAGTCTTTGTTACCAGTCGCATGATGAAAATTTCCATTGCTAGCTACTAAAGTTAAGCTAGTTAATACGACTAAACAAGTATAAATGCCTTTTTTGAGAAATTTCTTTAACATATTAATAAATTTAAACAGCTATTCCTTCTCTATAACGCATTGAGCGCAAGTTCATAATTGATTTGAGAATTTGAGTTTTCCCAACTCCGGATATGCCTAGTAGAAGATTGAAGTTGTCCAAGTGCATTGGGGAAAGGCGCCATTCTATTTTTTTGTCGTAGTAGCTTAATTGATGATTTTTCATGTTTCTTGGTAGGGCTGTTTTATTTAATACTCTTATTGTAAATTTTAGATGAAGTTTGCCTTAATCATTAGTGAATATTGATAGTTATGAGGTAATTGATAAAATAGTTTTATGGTTGAAAAGTATTGTAATTAATTTAACCAAGGACGAATGCAAGCTGAATTACAAAAAATCGTTTATTTCGGTTAAAATTAACAGTATCTCTAAGAAGAGCGTGTTTGTTTATGACCATGCACAATTCCGTAGAATTCCAAGACGCTTTCGATGTAGTCGTCGTTGGTGCAGGTCACTCTGGTTGTGAAGCTGCACTTGCGACGGCACGTCTTGGCTGTCGTACTTTGTTGTTGACGCTCAACCTGGACAAAATCGGTTGGCAACCTTGTAACCCAGCTGTTGGTGGCCCAGCAAAATCACA
>NZ_JBXXZH010000480.1:0-2231 GCF_059640475.1 Calothrix sp. CBUCES-K 9914 | reverse complement strand
GGGCACATCTGGGCCTTGCTGCTGTTGGGGACCTGCCATCACAAGGTGCAGCAGTTGGCGGGTGAGGGCAACGGAGCTGCGCAGCTTCTGCGGAGTAACGCTGCCCTTCACTCCACACCCTGCCTGCTTCGCTGGCTCACTGATGTGCTGCACCGCTGTCGACTTTGCACCAAACCATGCTGCAGGTATGAGTGCTGGTCGAAGATCCTGGGCCTGCAGTCGCTGCAGCTGCAGCAGGCGCTGCGCATCGAGCTGGGCCTGCCTCCAGACTATGACTCACCACAGAAGGCTGCGCAGGCAGCAATGCCGCCACCAGGCACACCAGCTGTTGAGGCAACTACGGTTTTTATGTGCCCAGAGCGTAAGTCCTGATACATTAGAAACCGGGTTTTCTTTTATTACTTACAAACGCTCCGAAAAGTTAATTAACATAAACCATCCGTTACATCCGTTGCTAATCTGATTTTGTGGGTAGGACAGGCAAGATGCCTATCCTACGGGGGTTTTAATCGAATATTAAATCTAGGCGTTGTTGTGATTGTTTTAATGCTTCTTTGGGGGAGGTTTTGCCTAGTAGGACTGCTTCTACTGCTCGACCGATATTTTCTGATACTCGATTGTAACCTGGGAAAATTGGGCGTGAGCGTCCAAATTTGGCTTGGTCTAAAAATACTTCTACTGCGGGTTGTTTTTTTGCAAATTCTAAGTATTTCGGATTTCGGCGAGATTTGATGTTTATTGGTAAGTATCCGGTTCCTAATGCTAGTTCGGTTTGAAATTCTTCGCTCAATGCATACTCTGCAAATTTAAATGCTGCTTTTTCTCGCTCCGGCGCCGTTTTAAATAAAAATAAGTTTTCACCACCAATACTAGTTGCTGAACGTTTATCAACAGGTATGGGAAATACGCTAAAATCTATACCTTTAGCTTGAAATTCTCCCAGTGTCCAAGGACCTGTTAACTGCATGGCAACTTTACCTGCTACCAAAGCATCGGTTTCATAACCGCGTTCTGGCCCTGATAGCACAGCAGAACCATCTGTGATTAAATTTCGCCAAAGCTGTAATGCGGACACTGCTCCTTTATTATCTGCCAACTCAACCGCAGCTGCTACTTGACTTTCACCATTTACTAACTCACCTCCACCACTCCACATAAACGGCAACCAGGTAAATACTGTAAATTCTCCTTTTCCTAAAGGTAGAACCATACCATGCTGATCTATTTGTCCGTCGTTATTTGTATCGCGCGTTAGTTTTTTTGCTACTTGCCTAAGTTCTTCCCAAGTCTTGGGTATTGTTACTCCTGCTGCTTTAAATAAACTAGGTCGATAAAAAACACCGACATTGTTTGTTGCAAAAGGTACAGACCAAATTTTTCCTTTGTATTCCATTGACTCGAATAGCGCTGGGTCAATTTCTGGTTTTACAGGTGATTTATTCAGATATTCATCTAAAGGAATTAATGCATTAAGTTCGACCAATTGACCTCCTATAGTTGGATTGTACCAGAGCAAATCAGGAGGTGCATTGCCAACAACTGCCGCTAATATCTTTGGCATTTGCTGGTCTTGCTGTCCGACATATAATGATTCAACTTGAATATCTGGGTGAGTTTGATTAAACTTATCAACCAGCTTTTGCAACACATCACGGTTTGGTGGTGGGTTTACACCTTGCCATAAAGTTAAACGTATCACTCCACTGTTACTAGAAGGCGCCACTTGACACCCTGTTATCAAGACTAGGAAGCATAGGAGTACTATTAACCTACCAAAATAAGTAAAAAGCATTTTTAAATCTATCTATAGATATAAAAATAATATTCTCATCACAAAACATAGCATATTGATACCGCAAAGTGCTTTCCAGGGGTTCGGTGTAATGCCTGTCTTACGAACTGGCAATGGCTTGGCAGGAGTGTAAATTTAATAAAGATAGATTAATATATTGACTTTGGATTATGGCAGGACACAGTAAATGGGCAAATATTAAACGCCAGAAAGCAGTGGTTGATGCGAAGAGGGGTAAAACCTTCACGCAAATGTCACGGGCAATTATCATTGCAGCACGTAGTGGTATACCAGACCCAGCAGGAAATTTTCAACTGCGGACTGCTATCGAAAAAGCTAAAGCTGCTGGCATTCCCAATGATAATATTGAGCGCGCTGTCGCTAAAGGCGCCGGTAATAACGCTGGCGACAATAGCCAATTAGAAGAAATACGCTACGA
>NZ_JBXXZH010000479.1:0-3045 GCF_059640475.1 Calothrix sp. CBUCES-K 9914 | reverse complement strand
CATTCCGCTGTAAATTCCACCTTCCCCGATACCGGACTCCAGCGTAGCGGTTGCCATAAAATTCTTGTTTAACTGTTCTGGTTTTATCTCTAGATAGATTTTATTCTTCTCTTTGTTTCGATATAAAGTAAACAGTCCTTCCGAACGCTCTGTATCTTTGGTAACATCATCAAACGGTTCCAACTCATCGCGTTTTGCTGGTTTTGCTGGTGTATTACTAGGCTTTTTGCCCGGACTGGACGGCGCCTTCGCAAGTTGTAGCTGTGGTTGCTGGTTAGCTTTTTTTACATCATCAACTACCCATGTAAACTTTTGCGGTTGAACCTGCTTTTGATTTAATACCCATACAGTACCAGGTGCCAGCTGTTCTCGCTTGGTCAACTTGTCCGTCGTAGTTGGACGAACACGTGTTCCATTCTCAACAACAACAGTTTGTGCGACAGCTTTGACAGCCAACGTCATCAAGCTTGTGGCAGTAATACCCATAAGCAACCCGTGTAACAAAACAATATAAGAAGTTAAGCGCTTCATACAATCCACCCCACTCTGTATTTAACAGTGTTATCTTTTGTGCTGTGCTACTTACACCCTCTTTCAATTCAGGTGTGGCGCCAACAAACGAATACTTTCAACCGTTTGCTTAGAGCTAGCAAATATTCGGTCGGAAGTTTTTGGTACTGTTTTACTGTAGTATTTTTGCTAACAGTTGCGTCTGTAGCAAACAGTACGTAATAATTTTTTATTTGACTAGTAAACAAGCTAGTGAAATAGTATAAACAACTTAATCACAAACTTTATCTTTGCCAAAAAGTGAAATACTTTTTCGCTGCTATATTTTATTTTGACCGAAGATAATCAACGAGTCAGTCAGGAGGGAACTTAATTGTTATAGCGTACCAAAAAGATTTAGTGTATGAAATAAAACGCTAAATAGGAGCTTGATAGTAGCTAGCTAGTAGTTGGAATAAGGTAATAAACCCCTTTACGGGCGTTCATAATATAGTATGACTCGGATATAACTATGTCAGATTTATCTCAAGTCTGGAAGCGATTCGGAACTTACGTAAGGGGTTCCTGGGTGCATAAACAGTCGGAGAACGGTTGTTTTGATAGCAAACCTGGATTGACTTCAATAAAAAATGTAAATAGACGAGGAAAAAAGCACGAATCTAGTTCTAAAAATTTACAGCAATTGTTGATGAATGAAGAACTGTATTCTAGATTGATAGAATGGGGACAGCGTTCTGAGCCAAACGCTTGGCTTATCGACGATACAGCCTGCTATACACAACTTTACAATTTGCTTGGTGAGCGCGGGTTAAAATCGGAAATTATAGAAGGAGTTATCTCGCAACTTAGCAAGAGCAATAAGTTTTGTCCAATTCCGCTTTTTGAGCGTTTAAGTAATTTTTACCAACGCTGGTGCCAAGGGCAATTTATTGATGCATTGCCCGAAGATAATTTGCCGCAGAAAAAAATGCTAGAGATGCGAGCTACAAATATAAAGCTTGGACTGCGCCAGGTAGATATTTATACCGGGTTAAATGTATTGATTTTGCTTTTGGAATTACACCGTTACGCACAGCAATCCGAAGAACTTAAGCAAAAAATAATATTTCATCCATCAGGGCAACCGGACACTGAGAACTTTTTTACATCTCAATTACTCCGTGTTATCAACTATAGTGATTCGATAGAGGTTGGTAATTTTGCCTGTGTAGTTGGTGAATTCCTGGCAGGTGGCAACTTTAGCGGCGCCTATCTTGGGGATGCCAATTTAAGTAGTGCAAATTTTTCGGGTGCAAATCTTACGGGTACATACTTAGGCAACGCAAACTTTACAGGTGCCAATTTAAGTAGTGCAAATTTAAGTACTGCCAATTTAGGAGATGCAAACCTAAGTGGCGCCAATTTGGAAGGAGCAACGTTAAGACGTGCTGACTTAAGTAGCGCGAATTTTAGCGGTGCCAATTTAACAGGTGCCAATTTAGCGGGTGCTGATTTGAGTTATGCTGACCTGAGTAGCAGTGATTTAAGTGCAGCTAATTTAACAGGTGCCAACTTGACGGGTGCCAATCTTCGAGATGCTGTGATTGTGAATGCAAATCTCAAAAACGCGATTTGTTTCGGTGCTAATTTAAGTGGCGCCAATTTAGAGAGTGCGAACTTAAGTCAAGCAGACCTGTGTCGTGCGGATGTGAGCGGAGTCAATATGATTAGTGCTAATCTGACAGGAACTAATCTAAGCGACTCGATACTTTTTAGTGCTAACCTTCAATATGCGACATTGCACGCTGCGGATTTAAGCTATGCCAAACTGACTGGTGCTAAACTTTTGAATGCGAACCTTCATTCTTGTACTCTACTTGGTGCCGACTTGAATGGTGTAGACCTTGGTCACGTTATTCTTAGTGAAGCTGATTTAAGTGGAGTTAATCTTAGTGAAGCTGACTTACATAATGCTGACTTGAGTGAAGCAATTTTATGTGGTACAGACCTTAGCTATGCAAATCTTAATAATGCCAACCTTTGCAGCAGTAATCTAACGGGCGCCATATTTAACGGTACGGATTTGAGTTATACAAACCTAAGCTACGCTATTTTAGAAGGCACCGACTTTAGCTTGGCTAACTTAGAAGCTGTTACCTGGAATGATAATCAAGCTTGGGAAAACGCGCGCGGTTTAGAAACAGCATTGAATATATCAGCAGTATTAAAACATAAATTGGGACTATAAATTTCTGAATAAGAAACATACTCTCTTTTTCTCTGTGTCTCTGTGGTAATAAATAATTATTTTTACCACAGAGACACATAGAGACGCGTTCACGTGGTGTCCCGCAGGGATTAATCGCGTCTGTACAGAGATTTTGCCTCAAATAGTAAAATAGAATGTTGCTCCTTTGTCAACGGTGGCTTCAGCCCAGATTTTGCCTTTGTGACGATTGATGATTCGCTGTACTGTAGCTAAACCAATACCAGTTCCCTCAAACTCTGATTCTGAATGTAATCGTTCAAAGGTTAATTCCAGCTAATATATGAGCG
>NZ_JBXXZH010000478.1:0-3054 GCF_059640475.1 Calothrix sp. CBUCES-K 9914 | reverse complement strand
ACTGCTCTTCCTCTCGCAGGCGCCCATTACCCTGTTCCTGAATAAACGCTTTATAAATCACGCTCATATTATCCTATTTTATTCAAACTTAAGCCAAAATAGACTTTTCACATAACTTTTTAAAAAAGCGAACATATAATCGAAAAAACAACAATCACGCGCTTTAAAATTAAATTTTTATCTAGTTTGCGATTGAATTGGTACATTGACCTTGCAGTTTGGGTGGTGTTATCGTCATCTGTGCGTTCAGTCAACACATGCATCTTTATTCACCTCTTCACTCGACGCTTATGGCTAGTTATCATCCCTGTGCGGCTTCTGCGTAGCGGTATTAATAACTACCCCCGCTTATGAGTTGAGATGATTAAACCTGAGTGATTTACGAAGGAAGTACCAGCAAGCGTAGCGCGTGATTTTTTTCTCTTGTTACATTTTTTGTATTCGTTTTTAATTTACGCATCATAGTTTGTATAGCCTCACCCACGCATAGGTGTTGGCGCCAATATCCAACCAAAGGCAGAAGCTATTTTGTGTGCGTGTCCAATATGTTTATGTTTGGGTTCATTCAGTTGCTCGGACTCTTTGCGGCTCTGAGGCTGAATTGTTACCTTTAATCATACTGGAGACATTAGCATGAAATTAGTTCAACGATTAAGTAAAATTTTATTAGTTTCAGTTTTGGCTGTAATCATCGCCGTTGGAAATGTAGGCGCCGCATTTGCTGGCACATCAGAAGCGGGTAGTGTACATATAGCTGATAATTCAGTGGGGTTAGGTAATAAAGTTAAGGGTACTGTTCAAAAAGCTCAAGGTAAAGCTCAGGAAACTTATGGAAACCTGACTGGAGACAGAGATACACAAGTTGAGGGTAAAGCGAAACAAGCTGAAGGTGAAATTCGTACAACTCAACCCGGTTCTGAAAGCGAAATAGAAGGAAAAGCTAAACAAGCTGAAAATAATATCTACCGCTACCAGACTAATGAAAAGAAAGAAGACAATTTAAACGAAGCTGTAGATTAGAACTATACTGAATAGTACTAATAACTAAACAAACGAGATATTGCATAATATCTCGTTTTTGTTTGATAACATATACCAAAATAGGTTAACGATAACAACACACTATCACCTATTCTTTCCAGCGTGGGAACCATTGCAACATTTATACGTTATCAATATTTTTACTTCTCTTGTGTAAGCGAAAATACGGTGTCAAGTATTTTCGTTTACACAAAGTTAATTCGTTTTACCCTTTATATAAAGTTTTAGTTAAGACAATCTCAGTGATAGTGACACTTTCATAACTGGTCTACTACAACATAAAAAGACCACAGTAAATTTTTTAATAAACTGGAATAACACGAATATGTTGAAACTTGAAAGAATTTTAGGTACTAAAGTACTGTTTGTTATTTGTACAGCGAATATTATTGACTTTGCGTTTGTTTTAAATGTTTAAAATTCTGCGCTATCAATAATTACGAATAAACACACGTATAATTACGCTGTGTTTAATATGTTTTCTGTGTTTTTTGCGGTTAATTCTACCACAGAGAACACAGAGAGGATGTTTGTATTTTTACACAATAAGCTGCTTTTCTAAGGAAATAATATTTTTTAGTTGGGAAATATTACAATGTTTTTGCAAGCTAATCAAGAAGTTAATCAAAGTACAAAGTTAGATTTACCTGTTATTCAACAACACGTTACCGTTAGTTTTAATTATCCAGTGTACTTCACAGTTGGGTTGTTCAATTTACATAATATATTACTTGCGAAACTCATAGCTGCTGACTGTGAATCTATACCTAAAAGAGTTTTTGTTATTATCGATACCGGAGTACTGCGCTGCCACAAAGGATTAATATCTCAAATCAATGCTTACGCAAAGCGACATGCTAATATCATGACGCTGGTAGATAAACCTATGTTAGTTCCAGGTGGAGAAGCTGCTAAAAACGATAGTTATTTAATCGAGCAAGTTCATGCGTTAATCGATAAAGTCGGATTATCTCATAGCTCTTACATTTTAGCTATTGGTGGTGGCGCCGTTTTGGATATGGTTGGATATGCAGCAGCTACAGCACATCGAGGTATTCGTGTAATTCGCATTGCCACTACAGTACTTGCACAAAATAATTCTAGTATCGGTGTGAAAAATAATGTCAATGCATTTGGGAAAAAGAATTTTTTAGGTACATTTGCAGCACCAGCAGCGGTAATAAACGACTTTAGCTTTTTGACAACCTTAAACGATGCAGATTGGCGTTCAGGAATTGCTGAAGCGATAAAAGTCGCATTAATCAAAGATGCAGATTTTTTTAATTTTATTACACTGAATACACACGAATTAGTGCATCGTGATATGGCTTCAATGCAGCAGCTTATTTACAAATGCACGCAGCTACATTTGAATTATATAGCAACAAGCGGTAATGCGTTTGAAATCGGTTCATCCCTTCCTCTTGAGTTTGGACATTGGATAGCACACAAGCTAGAACAATTAACATACTATAAATTACGTCATGGTGAAGCAATTGCTATTGGTATTGCTTTAGATTGTACATACTCATATCTACTAGGTTTGCTATCACGATTAGAATGGCAGCGAATTTTAAACACACTCAAAACACTAGGCTTCACCTTATATATACCAGAACTAACTGTAGCCATATCAAATATTGAAGACCCGCGCTGTATATTTCAAGGTTTAGAGCAAATACGCGAACAAGTAGGAGGGAAATTAACTGTAACCTTACTCGAATCTATTGGCAAAGGTTTAGAAGTACACGAATTCAATGTACCCATATATCAAGAAGCAATTAATTTATTGTAGGGTGCGTGGCGCTACTAACAAACCGAAAACGAAGCAAATATCTTGTGGCGCCACGCACCAAATTCATAATCTTGTGGCACCATACAATAAATTCATAATCTTGTGGCGCCACGCACCAAATTCATAATCTTGTGGCACCATACAATAAATTCATAATCTTGTGGCGCCACGCACCAAATTCATAATCTTGTGGCACCATACAATAAATTCATAATCTT
>NZ_JBXXZH010000477.1:0-3067 GCF_059640475.1 Calothrix sp. CBUCES-K 9914 | reverse complement strand
CGAAACAATTAATCAGCGATATCGAAGCCGAAGTTACAAATAAACAAATAATTTCGTATTCTCACATCTTGCACCTTCTCAACAATAGTAAGGTGGGTAGTGCTAGCCCTACGCTAAAATAAGGCACCAGTACCAATTAAAGACTTATTAAACAAACTACATCAATTAATCGAAAGAGACGCATTATTAAGTTTAGAGGATAAACTTGAAGCGCGCGGTGAGTTAGTTGCTTTAGCTTTTGCATCTCAAAGTCAGGATGAACATACTTTTAGAGTACCGCAACATATTCCCCGCAATATCCAGGTATTTTCATCCGACACGATAATGTTACTTAGAGGAACTGCGATAAAGTGCTTACTGTCTTATTCTTGAAGACAGGTATATAAAACAGTGGGTGAGAAAGTGTATTTTAGCGTAGTTATTCCAACTTATAATCGTAAGCCTATATTAGAAAAATGCCTCCGAGCATTAGAAACACAACAGCTTAGTTCATCCAGTCCAGTCACAGAATACGAAGTAGTCGTAGTTGATGACGGTTCGACAGATGGAACATTAGAGTGGTTAAGCACACACCATAGTGAATTTCCACACGTGCGAACATTTGAACAAAACCATGCAGGTCCAGCCGCCGCGCGTAATTTAGGAGTGGAGAAAGCTGTTGGTGATACAATTATCTTTATCGATAGCGACTTAGTTGTTACCGAAACCTTCTTGCAGTCCCATGCTTCGGCTTTAGTGGCAGGGCAAAATCAACTAGGCAGCGATAAATTTTTTACATACGGCGCCGTCATTAATACGGCAAACTTTGAAAACCCTACTTCCGAACCGTACAAAATCACCGATTTTTCAGCAGCATTTTTTGCCACAGGAAACGTTGCTATACCTAAACACTGGTTAGAAAAAGCTGGACTGTTCGATACTAGCTTTCAACTTTATGGGTGGGAAGATTTAGAACTCGGTGTTCGACTCAAAAATCTTGGTTTGACGCTCATCAAATGTCCTCTAGCAGTGGGTTATCATTGGCACCCAGCGTTTAATACAGAGCAAATTCCTAATTTAATAGATAAAGAAATACAGCGGGGACGGATGGGAGTTTTATTTTACCAGAAACATCCAACCTGGGAAGTGCGAATGATGATTCAAATGACCTTGTTGCATCGTTTGCTGTGGGGAGTGCTTTCCTTGAACGGGTTTTTGAACGAACGCACAATGCTCCCTGTACTACGCTGGTTGATAAGTATCGGTAAATCACAGTTAGCTTTAGAACTAGCTAGGGTTTTCTTAAATTGGTACAACGTTAAGGGTGTTTATCAAGCATATTCGGAGATGAAATTAAAAGGCGCCTAGAGTGGAAACACGCTGATATTTTCATATAAACCGCCCCAAAAGCCTCTGCGAAAATGTGTTAACCTTGTATGGTTCTTTAAATTCCACACATCCTGGGATATGTCGGGTGTTTCCAATTTGCGGAGATACACCAGGATGGAGGTTTAACCCGAATAGGAGAAAAGTAAAATATGCCAGTAGTTTCATTGGCTCAAATGATGGAGTCCGGGGTTCACTTTGGGCATCAAACCCGTCGCTGGAACCCAAAAATGGATCCTTATATTTACACCGCTCGCAACGGTGTTCATATTATTGATTTGGTGCAAACCGCTCAGTTGATGGATGAAGCATATAACTATATGCGTTCTCAAGCTGAAGCCGGCAAAAAGTTTTTGTTTGTTGGCACCAAACGTCAAGCAGCGGGTATCATCGCTCAAGAAGCAGCACGCTGTGGCGCCCAATATATTAACCAACGTTGGTTAGGTGGAATGCTCACTAACTGGGCAACAATTAAGACACGTGTTGACCGTTTAAAAGATTTAGAACGTCGGGAAGAAAACGGCGCCCTAGATTTATTGCCTAAGAAAGAAGCTTCAATGCTGCGTCGAGAAATGACGAAGTTACAGAAGTACCTTGGTGGTATAAAAACGATGCGGAAAGTACCCGATGTCGTAGTAATTGTTGACCAGCGTCGTGAGTATAATGCTGTTCAGGAATGCCAAAAGCTGAGTATCCCCATCGTCTCAATGTTGGATACCAACTGCGACCCAGATGTAGTGGATATTCCCATTCCAGCTAACGACGATGCAATTCGTTCTATTAAGTTAATTATCGGCAAACTCGCAGACGCTATTTACGAAGGTCGTCACGGTCAGTTAGAAACTGAAGAATTTGACGAAGAATACGAAGGCGGCGAAGAAGAGTTCGACGATACCGACTACAGCGAATACAAGTCGGAGGACGACGAAGAGTAATTTAGTGCTGAGTAATGAGTGCTGAGTGCTGAGTGCTGAGTAATGAGTGCTGAGTTTTAAAGTTAATTGCTTGTAGCTCGTAATTAATAACTCATCACTCGTAACTAATAACTCGTAACTAATAACTCGTAACTAACAACTCATAACTCATAGAAAGGAGATTTATCGCATCTCTACTCAGCACTCAGCACTCAGCACTTTTAACTTATTATTGTCAGTAGATTAGGTATTAAGGGATTGAGGCAATATGGCGGAAGTATCTGCAAAACTTGTCCAAGAGCTGCGCCAAAAAACTGGCGCTGGCATGATGGACTGTAAGAAAGCACTTAAAGAAAACGAAGGTGATATTGAAAAAGCCTCCGAATGGTTACGTCAAAAAGGTATCTCCAAAGCTGATAAAGCAGCAGGCAAAGTTACTGCTGAAGGTCTCGTTGAAACTTCTGTTCAACCAGATGGTCGCGTTGGTGTACTGCTTGAAGTTAACTGCCAAACCGACTTTGTCGCGCGCAACGAAGCTTTCAAAGCGCTTGTACAAAATTTGGCGAAGCAAGCTGTTAGTGCAAAAAACGTTGACGAGTTGTTAGCTCAACCTTATATTGAAGACAAAAATGTGACGGTTGCTGAGATCATGAAGCAACAAGTCGCGCAGTTGGGCGAAAATATGCAAGTGCGGCGCCTGGAAAATTTTGCACTCGATAGCGGAACACAAGGTGTAGTCGAAAGCTACATCCATACTGGTGGACGAGTTGGCGTTCTAGTTGAATTAG
>NZ_JBXXZH010000476.1:0-3180 GCF_059640475.1 Calothrix sp. CBUCES-K 9914 | reverse complement strand
CTGACACGATTGAAGAACCTCGTATTTTTAAAGTTGACCCTTCACAGTTACCTGTTTACGAGTTTGCTTTGACTTCACCCAATTTAGAAGGGGTGCAGTTACGAGTTTTTGCTGACGATGAACTCGCACGTGAGTTAGGTGTAGTTCCCGGAGTTGCTGGTGTTGATGTTTCGGGGGGAGTTTTAGAAGAAGTTAGTGTCAATATTGATTTGGATAGGTTGCAAGCGTTAGGTGTTGGGTTAACTAATGTGTTAACTGAATTGGAAAACCGCAATCAAGATATCTCTGGTGGTAGAATTTATGGTAAAAATTCTGAATCTCTAACCCGTACTGTAGGAAGTTTTCAATCTGCTGAGGAAATTCGCAATCTCTCGTTTGAAGTTTCTTCACCCACTACTTCTAATTCTGCGACTTCAACTACTACCCCGATAAGACGTGTTTATCTTCGCGAATTTGCAGAAGTTATTGATGGTACAGAAAATCAGCGTGTATTTGCTTTCCTTAATCAACAGCCAGCAGTTAGAGTTAGTATTCAAAAGCAGCCTGATGCTAACACTATCAATGTTGTCGATGGTGTCAAAAAGCGTATTGAGGAACTCAGGCAGTCTGGTGTAATTACCCAAGATACTGTTATTACCCCTACTCTTGATGAGTCGCGATTTATTCGTAATTCGTTGGCGGATGTTACAAATTCTGCTATTAGCGGCGCCGTTTTAGCTGCAATATCAGTACTCGTGTTCTTGGGGTCATTGCGACAAACGTTTATTATTTCGCTGACAATTCCGCTTTGTACTTTGGCGGCAGTTATCTTAATGAAACTATTCAATTTATCTTTAAATTTATTTAGTTTGGGAGGTTTGGCTTTAGGAATTGGACAGGCAATTGATACATCTGTAGTTATTATGGAAAACATTGCTGTCCGTACAGGAATGAATTTTGGTCAGAGTGTTGATACAAAATTACAACCTCAAGAAGTTATTGATACTGCAATTGACGCTTCTGCCGAAGTTGAATCTTCAATGGTCGCTTCAACTGGCGCCAATTTATTCTCGGTTTTACCGTTTTTACTCGTTGGTGGTTTTGTTTCTTTATTATTCAATGAGTTAATTCTGACAATTAGTTTTGCTATCGCTGCTTCGTTACTAGTCGCGGTTAGTATCGTACCAATGCTTGCTTCGCGGTTATTTGCGATTAAATTTTCAAGTCGCGTTAATCGCTTTCCAGTATTAGTATGGTTCAATAAGTCGTTTGCAGCAGCTACACGTAGTTATCAGCGCACGTTAAATTTTGTCGTTAAGTGTCGCTTATTGGTAATACCGCTTGCCTTTGTGTTATTAGGAGGTGGTACTTTATGGATGTTGCCGCAAGTTCCACAAGAGATTTTACCTCGCATTAGTACTGGACAAGCTTCTTTAAATGCTCAATTTCCTCCCGGTACTCCGTTGGAAACTAATAAAAAGGTGATGAATATAGTAGATGATATTCTTCGCAAACAACCTGGAACAGATTATATATTTACAACTATTGGTGGTTTCTTTTTTGGTAATAGTACTTCTGCTAACCCGCTACGAAGTTCGAGTACTGTTACACTCAAACCAAATACAGATGTGGAAAAATACGTAGAAAATCTCACTAAAGAATTTAACAAGCTTAATTTGGCTGGAATTCGTTTGCGTCTTGCTCCAGGTCAAGTTCGCGGTTTGATACTTAATAACTCACCCGTTCGCGGCGCCGATATTGATGTAATTCTTCAAGGTAATAATTATGACCAGTTGCAGCAAGCTGGACGGCAGGTTTTAGGGGTGTTAGAAGATAAAGTCGAGAGCGCGAGGTTTCGTCCAGATGCGGATGAACGTCAACCAGAAGTTCAAATTCTTCCCGACTGGGAAAGGGTTACATCACTAGGATTAACGACTACAGATATAGGTAATACTATTCAAACTGCTATTGAAGGTAGTATTCCAACTCAAATTCAACGTGGCAACCGTTTGGTTGATGTGCGGGTACAGTTAAACGAGAAAGATATACAAGCGACTTCGCAGTTAGAAAGATTACCTTTGTTTGTCAGTAGTAACCGCCAAGTTCGCCTTAGCGATGTTGCCAAAGTTATCGAAGGTAAGGCGCCAGGGGATATTCAACGTATCAATCAACGTCAAGTATTTTTAATTGCTGGTAATTTGAGTGAGGGTGCAAATCTTAGTGATGCTATTACTCAAGTCAACGGAGCGATTAAAAGTGTTAATTTACCAAAGGGTGTAACTGTCTTACCTAGTGCAGCATCTGAATCAAATCGACAATTACAGCAATCACTCGTGCAGTTAGGAGGATTATCTACATTTCTTGTGTTTGTGGTCATGGCTGTTCAGTATAACTCACTCATTGACCCACTAGTAATTATGTTCACGATTCCGTTAGCTTTAGCTGGGGGAATATTTGGACTTTTTATTACCAAAACTGCGATTGGCGCCACAGTAATTGTTGGAGTAGTTTTGCTCGTTGGTATTGTGGTGAACAATGCCATTATTATGATTGAACTTGCGAATCAACTTAGGGAACAAAAAGAAATTAACCGTCGAGGGGCTATTTTAGAAGCGGCGCCGCAACGCTTACGCCCAATTTTAATGACGGCAATAACTACTGCTTTAGGCTTATTTCCACTAGCGCTAGGAATTGGAGAAGGTTCAGAGTTTATGCAGCCTTTGGGAATAGTTGTATTTTCAGGGTTACTAATATCAACGCTACTAACACTGTTTATTATTCCCTGTTTCTACGTTATGCTGCATGATTTCTTTGATTTGGGTTGGACAAAGCCGATTTTATCTCGACTGCGGGCATCAAAGAAATATTTTGGCTAGTATTACCAAGTAATTCACGATAAACGAGCAGCGTTTCGGTATTCACCCGTTCTACACTCAACCACTCTAGGTTTGAACTAGCACGGGTTTTGTAGTGTTGGAGCGTATCTGAATCATTTAGTAACTTTGACAACGCCTCAGCCAGTGCGTTACTATCTTTCGGTGGAACTAATATACCAGCTTTTCCCCCATCTAACGTTTGAGAAATACCATCCACATCCGAAGCAATAACCGCACAACCGCAGGCGCGCGCTTCCGCAATGGCAAGCCCAAATGATTCGTGGTATGATGCCAATACAAAAATATCTGAAGATACGAGGTAACG
>NZ_JBXXZH010000475.1:0-3205 GCF_059640475.1 Calothrix sp. CBUCES-K 9914 | reverse complement strand
CATTACTCAGCACTCAGCACTCAGCACTCATTACTCAGCACTCAGCACTCAGCACTCATTACTTAAAACTCCGTCCATCTATCTTGTGGTAAAAATGAGCGCTCCATAGGAATTGGGGCAACAGGTTCGGTTAAAGTAAATTCACCTGCCTCAATCCATTGTTTTAGCTCAATTGCAACCTGTAAAGAGAGATACATACTTGCAAGCGGAGCAGTTCTGACATTTTTACCTTCGATATTAATGCGTCCTGATTTAAGTTGGGCATAACTAACTAAACCAAATGTAGGACGAACACGTCGAGGAATTGAAAAATCTACAACTGGCGCCACTAATTCTGTGTCTTGAACAGCACAGCGAGCAATGACTTCCTCACTAAGTACAGGGTAGGGAACTCCTACACCTAACATCAAAGAAGGTCCGTAATTTTTAAAGTAGCAGCCTCGCACCCAACGGGAATCCATTGTTTTCGCATCGCCAATCAATGCTAAAGTTGCAGCAGGGCCAATCGGGGTATCATTCGGTAAACGTTTTTGCAAAGGAAAATGCTGAGTACCTTCCCATGCGACATAGCCAATTCCACCACCTAGAAAAATCCGCGTACCAATACCAACAAGTTGTAAATTTGGGTCGTTAAGAAGCGGTGATATTGCACCCGGATTTGAGTATACTGCATTTCCTAAACGGGGTTGTAAAGGACCTAAATATGTGAATAATGTTCTATCCCCTCCATTTACACCAACTATAAAATTTTGATAAAGATTTCTGGGATTAAATAAGTAAAACTGATTTATAGTTTCGCGCGAAATAGTCGTTTCAAATGTCGCGCGGGGATAACAATCAGTAACTTGCCCTTCTGCCCTTAACTGTATTGGTTTGCCAGCTACCAAATCTTCTATAACATGACCCCCACCACGTAATACCTTGGGTGCAGCTTTACGAACGCGCGCTTCTTCGGAGTCTTTTGTTTCCACCACACAACTGGCGCCAAGGTATAAATCAACAGCCCCAAATCCTGAATATGCTGGTACACCATCAAGCCAGCAACGCCGAATTTTAATCGGTGGGTCAGTGTGCCCCAAATTTATGATGGCGCCGCTCGATTCCATTGGTTCAAAAGTCCCAGTGGTAATAACATCGACTTGTTTAGCAACTTGAGTAACACCAACTTCTGCAACCCTTGCCTTGACTTCAAAAGCGGTTAAAACTACCGCTTTTTTTTGGCTAATTTTTTCGTTGATTTCCGCTACGGTTCGCATCGCCATGTCCTCTACCTAATTTGATTCTCCCACCTTCCCACCTTTCCCTGACTTCTGTTACAGAAAGTCTGAATCTGGGAAATATAGATAAAGGAATTCAATAGATACGAATTCTTTTATGTTCATAGCATCCAGGTTATCAGGTTGGCACTTTACTCTATATTTATTAATTTATGAATATTTCTAACTCGGAACTGGAATTTTTGTCTTTGACTTCTAGAATCGACCAGATGGAACGTCAGCAAGTGGCACTCAAAAAGTATTTACAAGGAATGAAACGTGAGTTAGATAATTTAATAGATAAATTTGACAACCGACCTGATGTTCAAATTGTAGAAAGTCTACAGTGGGAAATAGCTGATTTACAAAATATTTTTTATCAAAAAATAGGTTTAAACCCTTCTGAGATAAAAGACTATACTAATTCTAGTTCTAATTTAGATTCTGATTTATCATTACACTCTACAGGGTTTTATTTAGAAGCGATTGAAACAGTTTCTGTCTCTGCCAAAGAAAATAACAGTAATCCAAATACTAATACCAAAACTAAAAAACTGAACGATACTGAATTTAAGATAGAGCGAATGCTACTGTTACTAAATCAAATGTATACAGCACAAGATAGAACAGAAATTAACCGTGAAGAACTGTTAAAACGCTATCAAAATGGAGAGCGTAATTTTACTGATGTCGAATTAGAAGGAGTTCAATTTACTGGATGTGTACTTAATAATATCAATTTGAATAGAGCTAATTTAAACAGTACTGATTTTAGCGGTATTGATTTACGCTATGCCGACTTAAGTAATGCGAACCTTGAAAATGCCAACCTACATAATACAAATTTATATGGTGCTAATCTCAAAAATGCTAATCTCAAAAATGCTCATTTGAGTGGTGCAAAACTAACTCGCGCGATGCTTGATGGCGCCAATCTTAGTGGTGCTGATTTAAGCGGTGTAAATTTTAGTGAAGTTAAACTAAATCGAATTAATCTAAGTGGTGCCAATTTGAGTTGGGCTACGCTGCGTAAAGCTGAGTTAAAAAACGTGGATATGCGAGGCGCCCGTTTAAGCCGTGCTGATTTACTTGATGCGAATATAGCCCATGTAAATTTAGACGGTGCCAACCTTCAACACGCTGTCTATAACAAAGCTACTGTTTTTCCTGAGAATTTTGACGTAGCTAAAACAGGTGCCTATTTAATTGCTCCAGGCACCTGCTTGGAAAACGCAGTCCTAAGTAGCGTTCAGCTTGGTAATAGTAATTTAAGCGGCGCCAATTTATCTGGTGCAAATTTAACTGGTGCTGACTTAAGCGGTGCTGATTTGCGCGAAGCTAAACTTGTAGGCGCCAATCTGACGAAAGCAAGATTAGAGGGTGCTAACTTATTGTTTGCTGATTTGAGCGATGCTGATTTAAGTGAAGCACAACTTAGTGACCCAGAGGGCGAATTTCCAGCTAATCTAATTGGCGTTAATTTGAGTGGTGCTAATTTAAGCCGCGTCAAGCTCACACATATTAATTTAACTAACGCGAATCTCAGTAAAGCCAATCTTAAATATGTACAAGATTTTACGCACAACCTCAGTGCAGCTAATTTAACAGGTGTTAACTTGATGGGTATGTATTTGAGCAATGTAAATTTGAACAGCGCTAATTTAACAGCGGCGAATTTATCTGGTTCATGTTTACGCGGCGCCAACTTAAGCAACGCAAATCTAAAAAATGCCGATTTACGTGGCGCCGACTTACGCGATGCAAATTTGAAAGATGCAAATTTAACAGATGCAAATTTAAATGGAGCAATTTTTGATAGTTAAGAAATTACTTTTTCGCATTATCAACTTCCTCAGCACTCAGCACCCTTAACTCAGCACTTCTTGGGCGCCTTCTACGAAAACCGTATTTAGCAAAGTTTAAAATCCAAGTCTGGAAGCCATCAATAT
>NZ_JBXXZH010000474.1:0-3209 GCF_059640475.1 Calothrix sp. CBUCES-K 9914 | reverse complement strand
TAGATATTTATCTCTTGCTCCAGTTACGCTGTTTGCTTTATTGATTTTTACAGCAGGACTGTTGATTGAATTTAATCGCTTTTTCCCAGACCTACTTTTCCACCCACTGCCAAACTAACTCTTAGTTACAAGGTATAAAAAGTAGACATAACTCTTTGAAAGTTATGACAGCTAGGAGTTAGATACTTATTTCTAACTCTTAGCTGTTGATTTTATCCTTTTGTTTGGATAATCGGTTTGTAGTCAATTATTGCCTTGATCACACTTTGCTGAAAGTGTGATATTTTGAGTTTTCTTGATGATTTTAAGATTAATTTAATAAAAATTAATGTTTTGATTCATAAGGGTTATTAAGTTTTTTAAACAGAAGTTACTTGTTGGTACTCGGCTACATTTATGATGAAGTAAAATCCTGCCAAAATTTCAAATCACTTAGATGAGGCAAAGATAATAATATGGCGCAAGCAGTAGACGCATCAAAAAACTCTCCTAGCGACCCTAGGAACCGAGAGGTTGTTTTCCCCGCAGAACGTGACCCATTACAAGGCAATCTGGAAACACCAGTTAATGCCTCTCCCTTAAGTAAGTGGTTCATTAATAACTTACCCGCTTACCGCCCAGGTCTTACACCTTTCCGTCGTGGACTTGAGGTAGGTATGGCACATGGATACTTTATTTTTGGTCCATTCGCTAAACTAGGCCCACTGCGTAATACCCCAAACGCTAACCTCGCTGGCTTACTAGCAAGTATTGGTTTAGTGGTTATCCTAACTGGGACTTTATCGCTGTACGCGAACACCAACCCCAAACCAGCACTTGGAAGCGTCACAGTTCCAAACCCACCTGATGCCTTCACCTCAAAAGAAGGCTGGAATAACTTTGGAAGCGCGTTTCTCATTGGTGGTATCGGTGGCGCCGTTGTTGCCTACTTCCTTACCAGCAACTTGGGAGTTCTTCAAAGCATCGCTGGATAATTTGATTTTTTAAACGTACTCACCAAAATATTTAGGGGCTAAGGTTTTAATTCCTTAGCCCTTTTTATTAGTTCATGTGTACTACTTAACTACTCACGTTTGGGCAGCAAAATTTTCTAGAGTCGTTTCTATAGAATGTAAAGCGGTTTCAAAATCATCATTGACGATTTTAATATCAAACTCATCTGCGGCTTCAATTTCCTCATGGGCACGACGCAGACGACGAGCAATAGCATCTTCCGGGTCTTGTCCACGACCGCGTATACGATTTTCCAATTCGGTAAGCGAAGGTGGCAAAATAAAGATGCTCTTGGCACTTGGGAAAGAAGTGCGAATTTGACGCGCGCCTTCGAGTTCAATTTCTAGCACTACGCACTTACCAGAATTAATTTGGTTGAGTACAGCTTGTCTAGGCGTACCATAATAGTTCCCAGCAAACTCTGCCCACTCTAAAAATTCACCAGTCGCAACTAGTTGTTCAAACTTATTACGGTCGATAAAATGGTAGTGTTTGCCGTCAACTTCCCCTGGACGAGGCGCCCTGGTTGTCGCGGAAACAGAGTAATATAGCTCTGGATGACGCTCAAGCAGCGTCCTCATTAGCGTTCCCTTGCCAACTCCACTCGGACCCGTCAAGACTATTAGTTTGCCTTGAGACAGTTTCTGCTTGGTAGTTGCACGATTCTGGATGGATAAAACTTGCATCATCCGCTCAACCTGTGATAAATCAGAATAAATCAATAGACATTATTCATTAGTCATGTGCTAAGTATGGGTATGCTTAAACACGATTGACTAACTTTATTACTGTAACTTTGTTTACAGATTAACTATTCTAATTCACATATTACTGCTGATAAATAGGTTTTAGGGGTGGGGATTTAAACCCACCAGTAAATTTTCAATTAAGAACGCTAGTTATCTACTACTTGATGCTCTCGTGAAATTACAAAGCGATTTGCCACCGTTTCCGGCTGAATCGCCGACAGTATCACATGACTCGAATCTGTAATGATTACAGCCCTAGTGCGGCGCCCATAAGTAGCGTCAACCAGCTGACCTCGATCACGCGCGTCAGTAATAATACGCTTAATCGGGGCTGACTCTGGACTGACAATGGCTACTACCCGATTGGCAGAAACAATATTGCCAAATCCGATGTTGATTAGCTGAATGTCCATAAAAAAACTGACTTACCTTACCAGGGTGTGAGGAAAAACACGATATTCTACATTCATCCAGTACAGGATACCGAATCAAATTTAGGTGCAGTTCGTAAATACTATTTCACTAAATCCGTAAATATCGATACGGTAATAATGAAGCAATCGTGTGTCTATAAAATACTATTTCTCATGTTATCCTCAAAAAATAGGAGTTACAACGCTATTTTTTTGCGGAAACGGTTGTTTTTAAATAAGCATTGCTTTTTTTAAATCTTTGTCAATCTGCATAGATGAATGTTTATTAAAAATCTTCCTAAAGATACAGGTAAATTCTAATGAAAAAAAGCTAAAGACAAAATAAAAATTTAAAATATACCCACAAAACTATTGTTTCAATCGACGCTGCCTTATAGTAAGGTGGGCATTGCCCACCGGACAGAGAGAGTCAAAAGCAGATGTAACAGAAAAATAGAAACCCGGTTTAAGAGAAGCGAATTTCCTTATTAACTTACCTTGATCGTTTTCTTAAGTTCTTTAAATTTTTCTCTCAACAGTTCTAAATTAGGCGGGCGCCCACCGTAACGCCAACTAACATAAGAAGAGCAAATTTCTTCGATAACCTCTGCCGCTGCTGGCTGTTGTATTTTTGAGACTTGAGCGTACTCAAATGGAGTTTGCGCAGGATGCTTTTTAAAACCAGTTGAGTCAACCCACTGTAACATCTGTTGATACAAGCTTTCCATTGGCGGTAGTTTACTCAGAGCTTTTCGGTTACGGAATGCTTTCCACTGCTCTTTCAGGTGCCAAAAAACAAAAGCTGTTCCTGTTGCAATAATTAGTGCTTGTATTATCCCAAAGAAACCTTTTGTAAACAAACCAAAAAACCAAGCAAACGTTCGTGCCAAAAACGAGAATAGACCCCCAAATAAGGTATTAAATAAACCAGTCACAGGAGAAGGCAACCATCCTGCCACCCATTTCCAAAACTGTTGTAATACTGAAAAAGTTTGAGTTTCCTCAATTGATGGAGGAATTAAAGGATGCTGCGGTATTGGGTCGAACGCAAACC
>NZ_JBXXZH010000473.1:0-3219 GCF_059640475.1 Calothrix sp. CBUCES-K 9914 | reverse complement strand
ACACTGTAACCGGAGTTCAGAACCCTCCAACTCCTAGTGCTTTTGACATCGCCGCAGATGCTGGTAGTCTTGCTAGTAGACCAACAGTTTGTGTGAGACTCAATAACAATAGAGGCACAGGTAATACAGTCGCTGACTATAGCTTGTATAACGGTAACTTTGCTAGCAATGGCGCCACATTCCAAGTTGAGAATGGAGTGTTCGCAACCAATATCGGCAGAATTACGCTGCAAGCATACAATGGCACAACTCTTGTACCCGCAACTGCAACACCAACTGCTATTGGATCTGCAACTATATCTAGTGGTTCTGGATTCACTTCTGTAGCAAATGGCTTCTGTCCTAATTAGACATAACATGCTTGAACGATAATGAATTTTATTGAATGGTGTGGCTGTGGTTGTTCGGATAACTTTGCTGCATTAACTCAAAGTCAACGAAAAACACGACTGTTATGGATAATCTTAGTTTTACTTACGTAGGACTTACGCATTGACAAAAATAGCAATCAATGTGTTTAAGCAGTGCAAGCACTAGTTAAATTATTTACAATATGTTCACGTACAACATTTGTAAATAAGTTTTTTTGTACTTAGTACCAATTATAAATTATCTCTTCCGAGCGCATTTTTTCCAAGCGGACAAATGCTTGAAGTGAGCAAAATATGTGTGTTTTAATTGCATAACTATCTCTAACCATGAATCGACAAATACCACATACTTGCTTTATTGCTCTATGAAAGGTTTCAATTTTCCAATGAGTATCATGTATTGTAATAAATTCGCTTCTCGTTATCTTTTTTAAATATTCTTCGTCACTGAGGTTTTCTTGATTTGGTAAATATATAATGTAATGTCTAGAGTCTTCTTTTTTGAAATCTTTCCTAAACAACTTTATAAATCCAAATTCTTTAAGATGAGTTATTAAACCTTCGTCTGGAATGTCCAGACTGCTTACTTGGCAATATTTTCCAGGACTATTTGAAACAGTTCTATTTTTCTCAACACCAAATAAAAAACCCAATCTCTGGTTTCTTATAAATTTCAAGTTTTCTACCCCTGAGTACCAACTATCTCCAGTTACTAGTCTTGGTTTTAAACCCCAATTTATCACTTCCACTACCATTTATTGAAAGTAATCGTTCTTTGTTTTTCCCTCCTTTTTATCATATATTCTATAGTTTAGCGGAACTGAATTTCCATGAATATCACTATAGTATAATGTTATTAAATTTAAACCTTTAATCGTTTTATGATATTTACCTGACCAAAAATATCCAATCAACTCTGCGTATTTTGGATTACTATATAATTTTTCTAGTACTGTGTCATCAACACTTAAAATTCCTCCTGTTAAATTGACTATACTCGTTATCATATCGAACAAATCTTTCGGCTCATACCTTTCTCTTAGCAAAAATCGATTTACACTGTCATGCGAAACGTCCCCTAATATTTCTGCCAAGCGAGAACATCCTCCATACTTTGGCTCTGATAATAAAAACAGAGTGTAAAGTTCTAGATCGCATTGCGCCGTAGAGGGTTTGCTGATTTCTCGCACTTGTCCGATACCTATTTGTAGATGGCTCCTTTTTTCCGCTACACTATTTTACCATTATGTCAATGCGTAAGTCCTAGTATAGATAATTGGAATTCACATGAAGACTGGCAAGCACGAATGGCTGATTTAGTTGGTTTTGAAGAAATTGTAGAAAATCAGCCAGAAAGTGCATTAATTGTTAGTAATGAAGAATCCTCCCTTGCTTCACAACCACAGCCAGTTCAAACTAAAAAGAAATCACTAGCTCAAAATCCTTTCGCCAAAGCAAGCTTTGTAGGCGCCACAACTTTAATTGCAATATTAGTAGGTGGTGTATTTCTTACAAAAATGATGAATGGAACTAGTAACCAACCCAATTATGTTCCAGATACACCCAAAGTAAACAAAGAACCTGAAATAGCAGCACCGAGACCGGAAGACGAAATAGAAGTGCTAAAAACAAAACTAGCACTTGCAGAACAGGCAAACGCCGTCAAACTTGCACAGTTACAGCTAAGAACTGTACAACCTAACCTACAGCAAACCGTAACCTCAACCCCAACAACCACCGTACAAACACAAGCCAAACCTAGAGAAATAATCAGAACTGTAGTACAAAGATTTCCAACTCCGGTGCCAACAGTTTATATACCCCGTACTGTGACAGTAGAGCGTATCGTACCTCGTACCGTAACAGTAGAGCGTATCGTTAAAGTTCCGCAACCTGTTGGGCAACCAGTGGTTAAACCAACACCTGTAAAAGTCGTATCAAGCAATCCTCAAGTAATGCCAGCAAAAGTTGAGCCACCCTTAGCATCAACTTCGCTGCCAACATTACCACCAAAAACCATAGCCATACAACAAAATCAACCTCCAGCAAACACTCCACCAGCACCAACAAATCAAACTACCGAAAGCAATGTTGGTATGAGTAAACCAGTACCAGTAGGAACAAGTGCGAAAGCAGTGTTAACAACCGCATTGTTCGGGGAAATGAATAAAGCAGGAAATGACAACAATAATAATGATCATGACAATTCTTTTGTCGTAACATTGAAAGAACCATTGAAAACCGCAGATAATGGAATTGCCTTACCAGCGGGAACCGAGCTATTAACACGAATTCGTAGAATTAGCGATGCTGGGGTAGTAGAGTTAACGGCTGTTTCAGTTGTATCCCTCAAAGATGGTAAACCTAGCGAAATACCTTTACCTAATAGTGCAATCAAAATTCGTGCTAGCAAAGGAAAACCATTAATTGCGAATAAATATCATGACAAAGGAAGCGCCATTGCAGGAATGGATGCAGGATTATTTGCTTTAGGTGGTATTGGTAAAGCCGCAGAAATATTAAACCGTCCGCAAACACAATATATTACAACAGCAAGCGGCAATATAGTAACCGACAGTAACCCTAGAGGTAACGTAGCAACAGGAGTTTTAGAAGGAGGTATGGGAACTATAGTACCTCAAATTACCGTTCGTAACCAGCAAGCAATTTCCGAAATGATGGGACGGGGGAATCTTTGGTATTTACGCGCGGGTACAGATGTTGAAGTATATGTAAATAAAATCGTCCAGTTTCAGAATTAACAATCTTGTGGAATGGGCATCCCTGCCATTGGTGTCAAGTTAAGGTTGGCGCCCATACGTCAACGATAGGTTTTGTGATGAACGAG
>NZ_JBXXZH010000472.1:0-3230 GCF_059640475.1 Calothrix sp. CBUCES-K 9914 | reverse complement strand
AAGAACCTTGAAAACTGCATAGTGACGCAAATTGTAGGCAGTAACTGTCTTAATTACTGAAGTAATTATTACGGGTATTGAATACAGATAATCCTTTGAATTGATAAAATTGGTCAAGCGAATAAGGGCTGACGGTGGATACCTAGGCACGCAGCGGCGAAGAAGGACGTGGTTACCGACGATATACTCCGGGGAGTTGGAAGCAAACATTGAGCCGGAGGTCTCCGAATGGGGCAACCCTATATACTGCTTGTTGAACACATAGACAAGTAAGAGCCAACCCAGCGAATTGAAACATCTTAGTAGCTGGAGGAAAAGAAATCAAACGAGATTCCCTTAGTAGTGGTGAGCGAAGGGGGAAAAGCCTAAACCAAAGTACATGTATTTTGGGGTAGTGGGACAGCAATATGGAATCAAGAGGTTAGACGAAGCATTTAAGCGATGCACCAAAGAAAGTTTGAGTCTTGTAGTCAAAAATTGACTTGATACTAGCTGAATCCCGAGTAGGATGGAGCACGTGAAATTCCATTTGAATCAGCCACGACCACGTGGTAAGGCTAAATACGTCTGCGTGAGCGATAGCGAACAAGTACCGCGAGGGAAAGGTGAAAAGAACCCCGTTGAGGGGAGTGAAATAGAACATGAAACCGTCAGCTTACAAGCAGTGGGAGTCCGATTAAACGGATGACCGCGTGCCTGTTGAAGAATGAGCCGGCGAGTTATATGTGCTGGTAGGTTAAGTAGAGATTACGAAGCCAAAGCGAAAGCGAGTCTGAAATGGGCGTTGATCAGTATGTATAGACCCGAACCCTGGCGATCTAACCATGCCCAGGATGAAGCTTGGGTAACACCAAGTGAAGGTCCGAACCGACCAATGTTGAAAAATTGGCGGATGAGGTGTGGTTAGGGGTGAAATGCCAATCGAGCCAGGAGCTAGCTGGTTCTCCCCGAAATGTGTTTAGGCGCAGCGGTAAATATTAAGTTCCGGGGGTAAAGCACTGTTTCGGTGCGGGCTGGGAGACCGGTACCAAATCGAGACAAACTCAGAATACCGGAATGTAGTCTTACTAGTAAGACGGTGGGGGATAAGCTTCATCGTCAAGAGGGAAACAGCCCAGACCACCAGCTAAGGTCCCCAAATCAACGTTAAGTGGGAAAGGAGGTGGAAGTGCAGTGACAACCAGGAGGTTTGCCTAGAAGCAGCCAACCTTAAAAGAGTGCGTAATAGCTCACTGGTCAAGCGCTTCTGCGCCGAAAATGAACGGGACTAAACGTTGTACCGAAGCTGTGGACTTTAGTAAAAGTGCTGAGTCCTGAGTGCTGAGTAGAAATACTCAACTCGGCACTCAGCACTCAGCACTATAAACTACTAATTTGGTAGGGGAGCGTTCTATTCGATGCGAAGCAGTAGCGGCGAGCAGCTGTGGATTGAATAGAAGTGAGAATGTCGGCTTGAGTAGCGCAAATATTGGTGAGAATCCAATACCCCGAAACCCCAAGGGTTCCAGAGGCAGGTTCGTCCACTCTGGGTAAGTCGGGACCTAAGGCGAGGACGAAAGTCGTAGTCGATGGACATGAGGTTAATAATCCTCAACTGTTATAGTGGAGCATTAAGTGGGACGCATTGAGAAGCAGCTATGCCCTAATTGGATTGGGAGGGGAATACGTTCTCCGTTTAGTTGTAATTGGTGTCAAGAAAAGCACGTAATGTGATGAAGTTATAATACCCGTACTCGAAACCGACACAGGTGGGGAGGTAGAGAATACCAAGGGGCGCGAGATAACTCTCTCTAAGGAACTCGGCAAAATAGCCCCGTAACTTCGGAAGAAGGGGTGCCCATAGAAATATGGGTCGCAGTGAATAGGTCCAGGCGACTGTTTACCAAAAACACAGGTCTCTGCAAACTCGAAAGAGGAAGTATAGGGGCTGACGCCTGCCCAGTGCCGGAAGGTTAAGGAAGTTGGTCAGGGGGAAACTTTAAAGCTGACGACCGAAGCCCCGGTGAACGGCGGCCGTAACTATAACGGTCCTAAGGTAGCGAAATTCCTTGTCGGGTAAGTTCCGACCCGCACGAAAGGCGTAACGATCTGGACGGTGTCTCGGAGAGAGACTCGGCGAAATAGGATTGTCTGTGAAGATACGGACTGCCTGCACCTGGACAGAAAGACCCTATGAAGCTTTACTGTAGCCTGGAATTGTGTTCGGGCTTGGCTTGCGCAGGATAGGTGGGAAGCGTAGAAATACTCCTTGTGGGGAGTATGGAGCTAACGGTGAGATACCACTCTGGCGAAGCTAGAATTCTAACTAAGTCCGTAATCCGGAATTAGGACATTTTCAGGTGGGCAGTTTGACTGGGGCGGTCGCCTCCCAAAAGGTAACGGAGGCGCGCAATGGTTCTCTCAGCACGGTTGGAAATCGTGCGTCGAGTGTAAAGGCAATAAGAGAGCTTGACTGTGACACAAACAAGTGGAGCAGGTACGAAAGTAGGCCTTAGTGATCCGACGGCGCAGAGTGGAATGGCCGTCGCTCAACGGATAAAAGTTACTCTAGGGATAACAGGCTGATCTCCCCCAAGAGTCCACATCGACGGGGAGGTTTGGCACCTCGATGTCGGCTCATCGCAACCTGGGGCGGAAGTACGTCCCAAGGGTTGGGCTGTTCGCCCATTAAAGCGGTACGTGAGCTGGGTTCAGAACGTCGTGAGACAGTTCGGTCCATATCCGGTGCAGGCGTAAGAACATTGAGAGGAGCCTTCCTTAGTACGAGAGGACCGGGAAGGACGAACCGCTGGTGTGCCAGTTATTTCGCCAGAAGTAAACGCTGGGTAGCCATGTTCGGAGCGGATAACCGCTGAAAGCATCTAAGTGGGAAGCCCACCTCAAGATGAGTGTTCTCACTACTATAAGTAGGTAAGGTCACACGTAGAACACGTGTTAATAGGCTTTCGGTGGAAGTGTGGTAACATATGAAGCCAAGAAGTACTAACAGACCGAGGGCTTGACCTTTAACAATTCAATGCGTCACTGTGCAGTCTTCAGCGTTTTTAAAGTTTTTCCTGGTGCTTATTGCGTGGTGGAACCACTCTGATACCATCCCGAACTCAGTTGTGAAACGCCGCAGCGGCTACGATAGTTGGAGAGTTGTCTCCTGCAACAATTGCTCAGTGCCAGGGCAATATTACAAACAAAACCCTTCTCTTCTGATATACAAAGAGAAGGCTTTTGTTTTT
>NZ_JBXXZH010000471.1:0-3247 GCF_059640475.1 Calothrix sp. CBUCES-K 9914 | reverse complement strand
GTAGAGTAATTTACATAAACGGCAGCTTTACGACAAGTAAATCTGACCCAGTTGACTTTGATGGTTGTTATGATAAGGAAACGGTAGATACTGATTATCTTAGAGTAAATGCTCCCCGACTGTTTAATCATTATGACCGTGCTGGAATGAAAGCTCGATACAAAGGTGAGCTTTTTCCATCTGACCAACCTGTCGGTAATTATGGAGAAAATTCATTCGAGTTTTTCCAGACAGATAGAGATAAAAATAAAAAAGGCATTATAGCTATAGATTTAATGAGGTGGGAACCATGATTAAAGATGAAAATCAATACCAATTTAGTCAAGAATGGGTTACTAAGTTCCAAAAAACTATTGCTGCAATGGACAGTGATGAAGCAGCTATTCAGGAAGACTATACTCGGTACTCTCAGAGCCGAAGTGCCTTACAAGGTCATATAGAACAGTTAGAAGCTGAAATAGCTGAATACGAAACACTCGTTAATTGTGCTTTGAATGAACCAATCACAATCAAAGTCGAGTGTTTTCATAAATTACCAGACGCTTTAATCAAAGCTAGAATTGCCGCCAAAATTAGTATTGATGAGCTTGCTGCAATGTTAGGTATTGAAAGCGCGCGAGTTGTGGAATACGAAAAAACTGATTATCAATGTGCCAGCTTTTCAGAAATTTTAGAAGTCATCACAGTATTAGGTATACAATTTGAACATGCTAGTGTACGTGTAGACTTTGAAGAAATAGAACACGTTAAGAGAGTTATGGAAAAGTGGGATAAGAAAAAGGCAACTGCTACGAGTAAAGCATCATAAATTTAAATTACATGGCGCCGTGATGTTTTAATTTGGGCGTCTCTTGTTCTCAACACTTACTTGTTAATACAGTATGACTCCTAAAAATTATTTTTCAAAGGTAATATAGTATGTTTTTATTGAGACTTGAATACCTAAATTGGTAGGGTAAACCGTAATGTTGGAGTAGTGATTTACGGATTGTTGCATTATTTAGCATCTAACAATGATGTTGATTACTACTCCAAGCCCAGTTCTAGTTGCACTGACTCTTCCTGTTGTGGCTGGGATTTTTTACTACGTCCACTTGTTTTAGGTGTGGATTTTTTAGCAGTTTTGGTTTGCAGTTTATCACGTTCCGCGCGGATGCGTTCGAGTAACACTGATGCTGGTTCGTCGTTGGGGTCTTGGGGGACTAGGGCGCCGCGAAATGCTTCTGCTAGTATAGATTGGTCGAGTTGGTTGATGGCGCCGAAGCTTTGTTGGTATTGTTGTTCGATGGTGTCAGCGACTTTAAATAAAAGTTTGATTTGGTGGACAATTTCTTTTTGTTCTTCTTCTGAAGGAATTGGTAAAGGAAGATTACCGAGGCAGGTAAGATTTATGGAAGCTAAATTAACTGTTTGACTTGCATTTGCAAAGAAATAAGCTTTAGCATATTTAGATTTAGTGACTAATGAAATATATTCACAAGATACACCGGAATAATATAATCGCGCTCTATATACGTGGTTTTGATGTATACATTTTTCTACATTGTTTTTCCAAATAGTACCTCTACCTAATTTGTCTCTATCCCCACCTTCCGTAAAGAGGATGTCACCATATTCAAGATGATATTTTTCTAAATCTTCTGGTAATACTTCAATTTCTTTTATTTCGCTTAAGTCTAGATAACCATCTTGAACATTCGCTACTCTTAAGTAAGGAAGCATAATTGTTTGACGATTACCAAGTTTACGTCCTTTTGTTACGCCTCCAATAGTATTTGATATATTCGCAAGTCTTTCCCAGCACCATGTATCAGGAATTATTGGAAGATTTGGAAGCTCAATAGGTTCTAGATTTTCTTTGAACGATGCTGGTTTTCTTCGCCCTTGTAATTCAGCTTTGCTACACTCTTCTTGATACCTCTTACCGCGTTCTAAACGAATTTTCTCTAGTAAAACCTCTGCTGGTTCCACATCAGGGTTTTTCTCCCTCCAGTCAGCAGTTAAGGCGCCGCTAAATGCAGCCGCGAGGACTGATTGACGAAATTGGTCTAACAGTGCAGGTATTGAAGATAGCGCATCTTTTACACGTTGGCTTCTTGTTTTGAGCGCTTCTATTTTGGTGACAAGGCGCCGTTGCTCGTTGAGGGGTGCGAGGGGTATTCGATATAGTCTAACTCGGTTAACATTTAAATTTTGAATACCACTTCCCCAAATTCCACCATGTGCCTGTATATTTCCATAAATTGAATTAAGAAATGCCACTAAATAATCTGAATCAACTAAAGAGTGAATTGGTTTAATTAAAGTTAGACTTACATAAATTGCAAAATTAAATTCAAATGTAACTTTTGCCGCTTCACCGAACTTTGCACCAACTCGCGAATAAAGAACATCGTTCTTTTCGGGCTTTCCTCCTACGGTAAATTTTTTAAAATCTTCTTCTGAAATATATTTGATATCATTAAGATTTGCTTTAAATGGTTTTGAGTTTTGAGCGGATAAAAAAGGAATTCCTTTTTCTACATAGTTAGGTTTTTTTGCAACTCCACAAGTTATAAGCCAAGTAATATCCGTAAACTTGACTTCTAGCCAACTGTGTGGCAGCTTTTCTTGCATTGTAAAAAACCAATCTTCCTTATTCATATTTCCTTATAGACTGTGACATTTCGACAATTTCTCAATTATGCAATTCATAGCGTACCCAGGTAGCAGTTAAGTCCTCTCCAACGGAGTAATACTGCTGCTTGAGCTTTACATAACATAAAAGCGTCCATTTCATGCCGCAGTGCCATTAACTCTAAACGTTCCTCCTCATTTAGAGTACTGTTAGAGTTACCATCTAGCAATATGTTGTATCGTTCCATATCTTGGTTTGTTTTAGAAGCGCGCGCAACTTGCCACAAACTATCATCATCTAATTTATCTAGTGCTGCAACTTCTGCCTGAAACTCTGATGGTATATCATCCCATGCTGGGGGACTACCTATTTGTAAGACACGCAGTATTACTTCTTCTAGGGGTCGATGGGTTGCTTTTGCTGTATTTACCAACCTGGTATAAATAATCTCTGGTATTTGTAGGGTTACGGTTTCTGCTGGCATATGGGCGTTTATATATTAGGACAACTATTATAGCCTTTCCTAAGCTGGTGAGGTACAATAACAGCAATGAGCAAACCAATTATGAATGTCATTTAAAGAGATTTTATTAAAAGCTATTTCAATAGCTTGTGCCAAATCTGGGTAAG
>NZ_JBXXZH010000470.1:0-3292 GCF_059640475.1 Calothrix sp. CBUCES-K 9914 | reverse complement strand
CTGAATAATCGAATACCGCATCACCATCAGCAATATTTGCCCAAAAATCTCGCAAAGACGGCGCCAGTTGTTCAGCTTTACTTGCGGGTAAACTCAATGGAGGTAAAGTTAACAGCTTAATAAGGAAGGGAGTACTACGGTCGCCCATCCATTTCCGCGAGTAATATTGTAAATTGGGAAATTCTGGAACTGATTCAACGCGGTACGACAAAACCTGTAACCGACTCGAACCAAGTTCATCCTGTTGAAACTCAAATATTCTGTAGGGATGTGGATAGCTTACTAGTGAGCCAGTAGTAATATCGTATACGCCATTGTCTTCGGCAATATCTTGAACGTGTAAATGTCCAGTAAAAACAAGCTTAACTTGATAACGCTGTAATATATCTAGTATCTCCCGCGCGTTCTCCAGCATGTAGCGACTTGCCATTGGGTGACGCGCTTGATTTGGTAAGTGTTCCACCACATTATGGTGTATCATTACCAACACAAGCTCCTGAGAAGCTTCTGCTAGCACTTTTTCCAACCAATGTAATTGTTGGTTTGAGAGGTGCCCTATGAGGTTTCCTTGTTCATCAAAAGCATTAGAATTGAGAGCAACTAGGCGTACACCCGGTAAAATCGAACGAGTATAATAGAGTTCATCGCTATCGTAACCAAACTTACGGTAGTATTTGGGGAAATCCTTACAAGCAATCGATTGACTATTAGCTTCAAGAACAGGAACGTCATGATTACCAGGAATTACATAAGTAGGAAATGGTAGCTCCGCCAAACGTTGCTGTAACCAGTTATGATTATCAGGTTCGCCATGTTGAGTTAAATCACCAGGCAACAAAAGAAAATCTAAATCGATTTGCGTCAAATGTTCAAGTACACTTTCAAAAGCGGGAATACTGACTTCAACCAAATGAAATCGACTAGGGTGATCCCAAATCGTATGAGGAAGTGCGATGTGCAAATCGCTGACTACGGCAAAGCGAAAGTTCGGGGTCATTGGCGAGTGGTAATTTTAAAGTAACGGTGTAAAAGGAAGTAAAAAAAGAGTCTTTATCCAAAAGTATAACGTTTAACCAATATGGCTCGTGTCAGAGTTCGGCAGCACGTAAATCCCCTATCACATAAGTATCAAACAGCAGCAAACCCGATTGAGTGGGAAAAAGTCTACACTAAACTTAATCAACCTTTACATTTAGATATAGGTTGCGCGCGTGGAAGATTTATAGAACACATGGCGTCACTTCAACCGGACTGGAATTTTTTAGGTTTAGAAATTCGTAAACCATTAGTAGAAGAAGCAAATATAACGCGCGACGAATTAAACTTGAGCAACCTACACTATTTATTTTGCAACGTCAACAATTCACTCAAACCGTTATTATCAACACTTCCAACAGGAATATTACAGCGAGTTTCAATTCAATTTCCCGACCCTTGGTTTAAAAACCGTCATGCCAAAAGACGTGTAGTTCAACCTGAGTTAATCACAGAATTAGCTCAATATATGGCGCCATCGGGTATAGTGTTTTTACAATCAGATATTGAATTTGTTGCCGAAGAGATGCGCGCGAGATTTTTAGAAAACCCAGCATTTAAAATTCAAGGAACTGGAGAATGGTTATCCGAAAACCCATTACCCATACCAACCGAAAGAGAAATAGCCACACAAAACAAAGGTGAACCAGTCTACCGCATAGTCTTTGAAAACCACGTAGCATAGGCATCTTGCCTGTGCAGTAATTTTTACCACAGAGACACAGAGGACATAGAGAAGAGAGCTTGGCGCCTAACCCACAAATATATATTTATCCCTATAATTAAAGATATCGTAGTTGGAAGAAAAAATGCAGACGCAAACCAAGCAAAAGTATTATACTCCTGAAGAGTATCTTGCGCGCGAAGAGACTGCGGAATTTAGGAGTGAATACCATGATGGAGAGATTATAGAAATAACCGGGGGTTCAATAAACCATAATCTGATAACAGGTAATATATTTGCTTACCTAAAATATCAGTTACAGAGTCAAAATAAAAAAGTATTTACTAGCGATTTACGAGTTTGGATTGCGCGTTACAAGCGCTTTGTATATAATAATAAAAAAGATGTTTTTCTGCACGGTCAGGCGCCCGTTCTAATAAGTGTTTGACTGCAACTAAACAAGCTTTGCTACAGCTTCGCGGATAAGTAGCCATTTACTCTTACTTAGTTCAGCTAATTTTTCTAGTGATGTGTGTTCAAGGTATTAATAGTTCGATTGCACTGGTGCCTAATCCAAATAACAAGCAATCAAACAATAACGGTGATGGACTATTAACTGCTGGAGAAATTTTAGATTTAAAACTCAATGCGGAATTAGTAGTGTTGAGTGCTTGTGATACTGGACGAGGAAAAATTACAGGAGATGGTGTAATTGGATTATCGCGCGCGTTAATTTAGTGCTGGTGTACCTAGTGTTTTAGTCTCTTTATGGTCTGTACCAGATGCACCAACAGCACAGTTGATGACTGAATTTTATAAGAACTTACAGAAAAATCCAGATAAAGCGCAAGCCCTAAGACAAGCTATGTTAACAACAATGAAGAATAGCCCAAATCCTGTTGATTGGGCAGCTTTTACACTTATTGGAGAGGCTAACTAGGTATTTAAATCTTTGAGTACTTGAGTATTTATAAGTGGGCGCCGTTCGTTGCCATAGCTAAAAAAATGCATGAGTTCCACTTGATAGAGAAATATAACAATGTAAGATGAATCTTTACAGGTGTAAAAAAACCATGAAAAACAATCTGCTGGCTGCATTTCTAACCGTGACGGCATTAGTTACTGTTCAAGGTGCCGCATATTCTAGCCCTAAAGCAGGGGAATACTACCAACAAGAGGCGCCAAACCCACCATGTTCGGTCAATGACCCAACTGGAACACCACTAAACGTGCGTTCAAAACCCAATAGTAATAGTAAGATTATTGCTACCTTGAAGAACGGAACAATTGTAAAACAAACGAATACACCATATAGAGACGGTTGGGCAGAGATTATTTTTCAAGTAGGTAAAAAGAAAGTAACAGGTTGGGCATTCAAAAATTATTTAGCTTGCGGATAGAAGCACTCGAACAAAGCAAATGGCGCCGACTCTTAAATATACGTGTAAGAGGTTGTTTGAAAAGTATCTGTGAGTGTCATGCTGAGGAACGAAGCATCTCAGTGTACAGGCTGAAGCCCTAGATTCTTCGTTCCGTAAGACTCCACTCAGAATGACAATTTATACCTCAGCCGACTTTTCAAACATCCTCTTA
>NZ_JBXXZH010000469.1:0-3305 GCF_059640475.1 Calothrix sp. CBUCES-K 9914 | reverse complement strand
AACTGGTTCATGTGTCGCGAGGTTTTGAAATTAGCGCACGAATTATACGGGGATCAAGAAGGTTCCCATGCAACTCCTAGTGAGGTTGCACTAACACAATACATTTACCCAGAAGCGATAAAGGTGGCGCCGTTATCTGAAGAAGTAGGTAAAGGATATAAAATCTATGGTGCTACAGATTTTCGGCGCCGTTACCCAGATGGACGTATGGGTTCTAACCCTGCTTTGGCTACACCTGAACATGGACGGCAGTTTTACGAAACTGCTGTCAAAGAACTTAGTAACGGCTATTTAGAATTTGTAAATAGTTAGGAGAGTAGGGTGTGTGACGCTATTAAAATTTTAAAACGAAGCGCCGAACTGATGGCGTCACGCACCATATGTTTAAAATCAAGTATGTGTTTGTTAACGCGGCGCCATGAAAGTTATTAAACAGAAGGTTGATGAGGAAATGGAAGATGAACTTCGGGCAGAATATGACCTAAAAAGTCTACGAGTCAGGAAGTTCGGTAGTAGACGACAAAATTTTGGCGGTATAACCGCTCCTAATTTGTAAGGTGCGTGACGCTACTAGATCATTGTTTTGTTTCACAATTGTTATGGCGTCACGCACCCTACTCCTAACTTCTTGCGATACCTTCGTTACGTGCTGCGTGTTGGACTGCTGCGGCAACGGCGCCTGCGACACGTTGGTCAAATACTGATGGGACTATGTGTTCTTTGTTTAGGTCTTTGGGGTTGACTAATGAAGCTATGGCGGTTGCTGCTTCTAAGTACATTGATGTGGTTATTGCTTTGGCTCGGCAATCTAAGGCGCCACGAAATACTCCAGGGAAGGCTAAGACGTTGTTGATTTGGTTGGGGTAATCACTACGTCCTGTTGCCATTACTGCTACATCAGATGTAACTAGTTCGGGTTGAATTTCGGGGATGGGGTTTGCCATTGCAAAAACTATTGAGTCTTTTGCCATTGAACGTACCATTTCAACTGTCAAAACACCTGGTGCGCTAACTCCAATAAATACATCTGCTCCCTGAATGGCGCCTGCAAGTGTTCCTTGACCTTTAACGGCAAACTCGCGCTTTTCTTCGTTTAAGTCAGTACGGTTTACTGAAAGTATTCCTTTAGAGTCACACATTAATATTGTTTCGGCGCCTGCTTCTTTGAGCAAACGGGCAATTGCTACACCTGCTGCTCCTGCACCATTGATGACAATGCGGATTTTTTCTATCGGCTTTTGCACTAATTTTAAGGCGTTAATTAGCGCCGCTAAAGTTACAATCGCTGTACCGTGTTGGTCATCGTGAAACACGGGGATATCTAATTCTTGACGTAACCTTTGCTCTATCTCAAAACAACGGGGAGCTGCAATATCCTCTAAATTGACACCTCCGAAAACTGGAGCTAAATTTTTAACTGTACGGACTATTTCATCGGTATCTTGTGTTGCTAGACAAATTGGAAAAGCGTCGATACCAGCAAATTCTTTGAATAGCATGGCTTTACCTTCCATTACGGGCAAAGATGCTTCGGCGCCTAAATTGCCTAATCCTAGTACTGCACTACCGTCAGTAACAATTGCAACAGTATTTCGCTTAATAGTGAAGTTGTAAACGTCATCAGGATTTTCTGCTATCGCACGGCAAACTCTTCCGACTCCGGGAGTGTAAGCCATCGCTAAATCTGACACGCTTTTAAGCTGAATTCGACTGTTGATACTAATTTTACCACCGCGATGTAGATTAAACGTGCGGTCATAAACGTCGATAACTTTGATGTCGGGTAAAGCTTTTACCGCTTGCACTATCGTTTCTGCATGTTCGCAAGATGCCGCATCAACAGTAATATCACGAGTTGAAATTGCGCGAGTTTGCTCAATTAAATCAATTTGTCCGAAATTACCACCACTTGTAGCGATAGCTTTGGTGACGGTAGCGAGCATTCCCACGCGGTTGGGAATTTCTAGACGAATCGTTAAACTGAAACTCGAATTGGGAGTGAGGTCTGCCATGCTCGGTGTTAGATTTTAATATTTCATATTAAGCTGGTAGAGGGAACATTTTCTAGCAGTGCTTCACAAACATATTCATATTTATGGTTTCATGACCCGAATATTACTTATGAAGATCAACAATTCCTTTTAACTTTCGCTCGATAGAAATTTGTGTAACAATCGTTCTGCGGGTGTAGGGTTGGCAATTGCAAGCAAAAAACGTCTGGATGCAAGGGTTCATTCAATGCTGGAAACAAAGCTCCGAGGACGCTACAAAATTATCCGAGACTTGGGAAAAGGAGGTTTTAGCGAGACATATCTGGCTCTTGATATGGACTTACCCGGAAACCCTCACTGTGTTGTCAAGTTACTCAAACCTATTTTTACTGATGCTGAGTCTTTGGAAATTGCCGCGCGTTTATTTGAGCGTGAAGCACAAGTTCTTTATCGGGTGGGTACTCACGACCAAATTCCAAGACTTTTGGCGCATTTTGAGGAAAATAAACATTTTTACTTAGTTCAGGAGTACGTTTCAGGTACTCTTCTCTCGAAAGAACTTACAAAAGGGCAGAAGTGGAGTGAGGAGCAAGCTGTTGATTTTTTAAAGGATTTACTACAAATATTAGATTTTGTTCATAAAGAACAGGTTATTCACCGCGATGTTAAACCAGCAAATCTAATTCGACGCGCGTCTGATGGTAGAATTGCTTTGATTGACTTTGGTGCTGTTAAGGAAATTACAGCGGTAATGGAAACAAGTCAAGGAATCACAATAATTGGCACTCCTGGTTATACACCTGTTGAACAGCGTGATGGTAATCCCAAATTTAACAGTGATATTTACGCTGTGGGAATGACGTGTATTCAGGGACTAATCGGTATTAACCCAGATACGCTGCAAAAAAAACCTGAAGTTGTTTGGAACAAGCAAGATGTCAGCCCCCAATTAGCAGCCATTATTGATAAAATGGTTAGTCGCGATTATCGGCGCCGATATCAGTCAGTCGATGAAGTATTACAAGCACTCTCGAAGTTATCTCAGCCAACGCTGCTACAATCGATACAAAAGACAAGGAAAAGTGTAATATCAATTTCTGTCATAGGAATACTAATTATTACGGTAGCTGCTGTACCAACAACGCATAAATTTATACAGCAATTTATTAGCACGCCACAATTACCGTTTATAGAGAATTATTCTTTTTATGAGAATCCAAATTACGCAATAAAAATTAAATATCCCAGGAGCTGGGTAAAAAATGAAGTCGAAGATAAAACAACAGGTGAACTGGCGAGATTTTCCCCATCTGA
>NZ_JBXXZH010000468.1:0-3314 GCF_059640475.1 Calothrix sp. CBUCES-K 9914 | reverse complement strand
CTTCGGGTTCGCCACTTTGCTTATGCCGGGGAACCCGTCCACCGCAAGTGGCTCACCGTATAAACCAACATAAAAGCTGCTGTGCCGTCTTTCTACACGACCATATTCTTTAACTCTTGAGACATATTCTTGAATTCCTTTACGTTTAATTTCTTGTCCTTGAATCGTGGTAGTAGTATATGCAATTGCAATTAATAAAACTAGTGAAATAAAACGGTCACCAGATACATTAGTATCTTCTAAATTATAACCTCCTTTTTTAAAGTCTCTAAACATTTCTTCAATGTCAAAACGTTTTTTATAAGCTGATACGGCTAATTCTAACGAGTCAAAGCTTGTAATAATAAACCACGCTTCTTTCGGCGCCACTCCCTTAATTTTACGTTTCCATTTACAAGCAACATTAAAGCCCATAAAACCTCTGGTCTTTGTAACTTTAGTTCCTTGAATAAACATTGAAGTTCCAGGTACTAATCCTAAATCATTTAGCTCAACCCAAATATTTTTTTTAAATTCAATAAATTCATTCTTTTTCAAGCGTAAGCAAAAATATAAATTCTGCTCTGAGAGCCACTTTGCCAGTTGAACTGAGCAAAATTCTCTATCTCCTAACACGCAGATTTTATAATTATTAAAAAGAGGGATGCTTTTGGATAGATGTTTTTTTTGTTCATCAAAATTACTACTTCCTAATTTTGGTAGTAATTCAAAATATATTGGGAATGCTCTTTTATCCCAAATAATACTGGTTACAAATAAATTTATACAACCCCAATTGGTTCGGTCAATTGCGATATAGATTATTTTTTCATGTTCAAAGTATGCTTCTAAAAAAGATAATACAATTGGAAACCAAATTTTTTCAACTGTTAGATGAGGTAAGGATAAAAATCTTTGTATTCTTTTCCTCCTACTTTCAAATTTAATGCCGATTGGTAATGCGTTAGCTAATTTTTCTAAACTAACTTTTTTAATAGTCTGTAGAAGGATTAATAAAATTTCTAGAAAGATAAATTCAGGTAAGCTGAGTTGACTTTTTAGATGCTTTTGATAAAATTGTGGTAACATTTTCAATTGGTAGGTCTTATTGACAATTTGAGACCTATCCTTTTTTACCACAAAACGTTACACACTATACATATTAAGCTTTTTAGGCGCCTTTGTCACCCCTTCAGATTTGTGGAGGGTAATTTCATTACTAATTTAGTTACTAGATATTAACTTAGTACTATAAGCTGCTACTCAGCAATTGATATTGAGTTGAAAGATACTTAAGAACGTTAGTCGCAAATAACTTTGATAGAGGTGGTGGAACAGCGTTGCCAACTAGACGATACCCACTTATCAGGTCTACTTGAGAATCGGCGCCAGTAAAGATAAAATTATCTGGAAAACCTTGGAGTCTTGCACATTCTCTCAGAGAAAATGGTCTATTTTTTAATGGATGAAGGAAGTAGCGTGGATTATGGAAATTTGTTAGTAAAGTAGGTGATGGTTCATTCCAATATGGTCGTTTAAAAATACCTGAGCAAAACATCGCCCCTTTTAAGTCATATTTTTCATTGATATTTTTTAAATAACCTTTTGACATTAAGCATTGAATTTCTTCTGTTAATTTAGTAAGTCCTGTAAGTCTTTCAATTTCATCTGTAGGCAAGGGGTTTCCGTTGGGAATATTTCCATATTTTTTGTGGCGCCGATGTTTGGCAATAGTTTCAAGTATTATACGTTCACGTTCTGTAACTTGTCCAAAAACTTCTGGTATGTACCAAGTATAAACAGATGTAGGAGCGTGTCTAACATTACACAGCTTTTGCCCTTGTTTAATATTTTTAAAGATAAATTCGTATTTTTTAGGCCATGCATTTGTAATTAGATGGTCTGGTATATTATCATCAAGTTCTACTAAATCTGATATTGCATCTTGAATAGCTACAATTGGTTGTAAGTCTGAAAAACTATTATTTTTGCCATCATCCCATAAAGACAATTGTCCTGAGACTTCTTTAAACAATTTAAATTCTCCATTGCGATTTTTGGCTTCATGAGTTGGTAGTGGCCATTCAAAATCATATGAAGAACTTTTTCTAATACCTACAAAAAAAGTTCGGCGCCGATGCTGTGGTAATCCAAAAGATGCAGCATCCAATATGCGATACTCTACTTTGTAGCCAATCTCACTATATTCTTGAATAATATGTTTTAAATAGGCGCCTTGAAAGTTTTGAGAAATTCCATCCACGTTTTCAGCGATAAAAATATGTGGACACAGTTTAGCGACAACTTTTTTCATTTCTATGTATAATGAGTTGCGCGCGTCAGAAGCATCTTTTGGTCCTGCTTTAGAAAACCCTTGACAGGGAAACCCTCCTATAACTACGTCACATTTTTCTATAGATGATATGTCCCTACGAAATTCCTCTGATGTTATATCTCTAATATATACTTGTTTATCAATATTTCTGGCATAACAATCAACAGCAGCAGCATCATTGTCACAAGCATAAATTAAATTAAAGCCAAGCTGTTTAAATCCTAAATCTAATCCTCCGCATCCGCTAAATAGACTTACTACAGTTTTCATTGTTTGTGCTGTGAACATTTTGCTTTGTCATGCTTTTATTTATATATTATGCTGGCAACGGATGATAAACGGATGTAGCGGATGGTTGATGCGTGAATAGTGTGCGCTCAGGCTACCAGTACTTTTGTTTGTAACCATAAATTATCCGTTACATCCGTTACATCCGTTATATCCGTTATATCCGTTGCAAATTAACTCCCTGTAGCTATTGCTTTTACACCTATTACCGTTCTATATTAAGAAATGTAAAGAATGAATGTGAATCAAAAAGCGCTCCCAGTGGTGGTTCACTGAAAGCGCTGTGCGTTGTTAAGGTGTGGAGACGCTATGTAGCGTCTCTATTCTTATTCTACTTACAACTTAACCGTTGATAGCAGGTGCCGCAATTGCTACAGGAGCAGCTTCACCGCTAGCTAAGTCAAGTGGGAAGTTGTGAGCGTTACGCTCGTGCATCACTTCCATACCTAGGTTCGCACGGTTGATAACGTCAGCCCAAGTATTGATTACACGACCTTCGCTATCAAGTACTGATTGGTTGAAGTTGAAACCGTTCAAGTTGAACGCCATTGTGGAAATACCCAATGCTGTCAACCAGATACATACAACAGGCCAAGCTCCTAAGAAGAAGTGCAAGGAACGGCTATTGTTGAAGGAAGCGTATTGGAAAATTAAGCGACCGAAGTAACCGTGTGCTGCAACGATGTTGTAGGTTTCTTCTTCTTGACCGAAC
>NZ_JBXXZH010000467.1:0-3351 GCF_059640475.1 Calothrix sp. CBUCES-K 9914 | reverse complement strand
TCAATTGCTGACTGTGCAGTAATATTTATTTACAATCTAATCCTACCTGCTCTAAAGTTCTGGGGCAGTATATAATTATAATATATACGCATAAAATATCGAAAAATATTTTAAAATAGAACTAAGCTTTTCTCTCCGACTTTAGCTTTGATTGTCCCAAGATTAAATAGTAAGGTCACAACATGGAACAAATTACCGTTAACGAATTATCCGAAGTTATTAAACAACTATTTAAGGATATACAACGTAATAATAAACCCTTAACAGTTACTGACCAGGGAGAACCATTAGTCGTAATTTCCCCTGCGACTTCTCAACCACAACGCGCTCATGAAGGAGCGCTAAAAGATAGCGGCGAAATTCTGGGAGATTTAATTGCTCCAGCAGTTTCTATTGATACATGGGAAGTACTTCAGTGAAGCTCTTACTTGATACTCACATTTGGCTTTGGTATTTACTTGGTAACGAGCGCCTAAAAACGGCGAAATACTAGAAGATTCAATCGCTCCAGAATCTCAACCTTCAATTGAAGCAGTAATTCACGAATTGGCGCCAACAATTAGCACCCAAGTTTTTCGTTTATTTCCAGAAAGTATTCAGATAAATGGCAAGCAGCTAGAAACTTATGAGGAAGAAGACAAGCAAGTTGGGTTGCCGCGTCTGTTACAAAACTTAATTAACCCAATTACTGAAAGCGTAGAGCGTGAAATAAAACGTTTGCGCTATTTAGGTTCGTTTCGCTCGTTTCCACCACGACGTTTCGCGACAAACTTTTAATAATGCATTACCAAAAGGAATTTCGCCAGTTACACCTGAAGATGTTTCTGTACTTTATATAGAACTTATTGGTAATCAAAGTGTTGTGAGAGAAATGCCTTTGAACGAGTGCGGTGAACTTGTGGAAGCATGGTCAGGTGGATTTTTTGAAGAAGGACTTGAGGAGGTATTTTCGTAGTCATGCTTGCTGAATACGCACTTTCACCGTGTATTTTTGATATTGACTCTTATAATGGCGATGATAAATCAACTCGTAATCAATTATGTGACTCTTCATTAAAAAATATTAGAGACATTTTAATAGAAGAAGAAGCATCAGTACGTAATTTACATAATGGCAATTGGAGTAAGTATGTATTAACACTTAGTTCAAAGCATCCAAACACAAAATATATATTGCGTGTTCTGAATTTACGTTCTGTAAAATCTATCAAAACTATAGAACTATCTAGCCACTTAGAATGGTTTTGATATTAGTACAGTCAATGATATGACAACATGGAACAAATTAAGTCGTCAAGTCAGAGAAGATATTAACAAAGAATTTACCCCTGACTCAATGGGTAAAAAATCGTTAGTTGGGGAACATAAGTTAATATACAGGTTTACTATTCCAGAATAACAGTTATTTTATATACTATTAATTTCTGAAATTCAAAATTATTATGTCGCAAACACAAGATTCTCAATTCCGTATCGAACGCGATTCGATGGGAGAAATGCAAATACCTGGTAATCTATACTACGGTATCCAAACGCTACGCGCGCTTGAAAACTTCCCTATTAGTGGGATTAAGCCTTTACCTACTTACGTAGATGCTTGTATATATATCAAAAAAGCTACGGCGATTGTAAATGGTGAGCTTGGTTGTATTGCTAATGACACTAGCAAAGCTATTGTTCAAGCTGCTGATGAAGTGCTTGCTGGTAAACTTCGCGACCAATTTGTAGTTGATGTGTACCAAGCAGGCGCCGGTACGTCGCATCATATGAATGTTAACGAAGTTCTGACAAACCGCGCGTTGGAAATTCTTGGTGATGAAAAAGGTAATTATAAACGAGTTAATCCTAATGATGATGTAAATTATGGTCAGTCTACTAATGATGTAATTCCAACTGCTATTAGAATTGGTGGGTTGTTGGCATTGATGAAGACGCTGCATCCTGCTTTGGAAAATGCGGTTGAAGCTATGAATGCCAAAGCAGACGAATTTCAAAATGTTATAAAATCAGGTCGCACTCACCTTCAAGATGCTGTTCCTGTACGGCTGGGTGATAGTTTCCGCGCGTGGGCACAAATTTTAAGCGAACACCAAAACCGTATTTATACAGCTTCGAGTGATTTGATGGTGTTGGGGTTGGGGGGTAGTGCTGCTGGTACGGGGTTAAACACTCATCCTAAATATCGTGCGCGTGTGGTAGAAATACTTTCACAGCTTATTGATTGTCCTTTACAACCAGCATCACATCTAATGGCGGCTATGCAAAGTATGGCGCCTTTTGTTAATGTTTCCGGCGCCGTTCGTAATTTGGCTCAAGATTTAGCTAAAATATCCCATGATTTACGGTTGATGGACTCTGGTCCCAAAACCGGGTTCAAAGAAATTCAACTTCCACCTGTTCAACCTGGTTCTTCAATAATGCCAGGTAAGTATAATCCTGTCATGGCTGAAATGACTAGTATGGTTTGCTTTCAGGTTATGGGTTATGATAATGCGATAACGTTTGCAGCTCAAGCTGGACAACTAGAGCTGAATGTGATGATGCCGCTGATTGCTTATGACTTGATTCATAGTATTGAAATTCTTGGTAATACTATCGGCGCCTTAACTGAAAAATGTATCAAAGGTATTACTGCAAATACTGAAAGATGTTTGGAATACGCAGAAGGTAGTTTAGCTTTGGTTACGGCGCTAAACACTCATATTGGCTATCTTAATGCTGCTACTGTTGCCAAGGAATCACTACAAACTGGGAAATCGCTTCGCCAAATTGTGTTAGAAAAGGAACTAATGACTGAAGCTCAACTACAGTCGGTTCTTAACCTTGAACAGATGAGTGCTATTGTACCTTTAATTCATAATTCGTAAGGTGCGTGACACCACTGGATGGTTAGCTTCGTTTAAAAATTGTTATAGTGTCACACACCCTACCTTAATATGGCGCCTTCTGTTAGTTTAATTCGTGCTACTTCCTATGAACGTGAGATGTTACGCTCATCTGTCGAAACTCTTCTCGAACCGCTTGGTGGAATAACTGCGTTTGTTAAACCGGGAAACCGTGTTCTTTTAAAACCGAATTTACTAACAGGCGCGCGTCCCACCAAAGAGTGTACCACCCGTCCAGAACTTGTATATGTAGTCGCCCAAATGGTAATTGAAGCTGGTGGTAAACCTTTTTTGGGTGATAGTCCAGCGTTTGGTAGTGCCAAGGGTGTTGCAATAGCTAACGGGTATCAATTTATTTTAGATGAACTCAAATTACCGATTGTAGAGTTTCACGGCAAACGCTATCAAGCAGCAGGGGAAGATTTTAATCATTTGCTGCTGTGTAAAGAAGCGATGGAAGCTGATG
>NZ_JBXXZH010000466.1:0-3365 GCF_059640475.1 Calothrix sp. CBUCES-K 9914 | reverse complement strand
AAGCACAGCAAGGATTTAAACCTAATTTTTTAGCAGATTTAGCACGCTAAGTACGGAAGAGCCAGAAACGGACTGCAAGTACAAAGCACAGTTTATAGCTAGTTTTAGATAATTAATAATTTGGTTGATAGTTATTTCTATGTCTAATTCTGACTTTTGATAAAATTCATCATTTAATAATATTTCTTTTATTAATTCTATGTTTTCATAAATACTGGTTTCTGTGTCAACAGCTTCTAGAGTCAAACTAATTATTTCTTCATAGTCATCAATACAATTATTGTTATATTTACCCTGTTTATTTTTTACACTGGTGCAGGTAACTCTCAAACATTTAGTATCTGGGCATTGACTAATATAGGCGCCGTCTCTACAGTCCCGAAATAAAATATTCATAGCCTCAGTTATATAACTCTCTCGACTTGCCGCATACCGTACCGGGTGGTATTTATATAACGGGTGACTATTATTTTTCTTTAACTTACTCATATAGATGCTTCTGGGTAGATAAGAACGCGCGGGGGTATTATTTTCTATAAGCCAGCAATTTTAACACCCGTCTTCTTGTAAACCACCGCGACGACTAGCCATTTCTTTTTCAAGTTCGTCTCTTGTTAATAAATGTTCACCCGATGCGACAATTTCCGCGCGTATTTGGCGTAAGCGTTGTCCTAGCTGAGATTTGTTAGCAGGGGTTACAGGTTGTGGTTTTACTGTTTTGACCTGGAGAAATTCGGCACCTGCCACAGTACAATATCACCGTATTCTTTAGCACATCAGGTTGCAAACTCTAAGGCACCGTCTCTATAATCTGGCAAAACACCAAATAATAGTATATATAATTTATTCTCCTAATACTTTACGCTTGCAAGGCTCGAAACCTCGCGTACATACTGTTAGAGTTTTGTAAAAGTTGATGATGATTACCAATTTCGACGATTTTACCTTTCTCTAATACTACTATTCGGTCTGCTTTACGAATAGTGGAAAGTCGGTGAGCTACTACAAAGGTTGTACGGTTTTTCATTAAGCGTTCGAGTGCTTGTTGAATTAATGCTTCGGTTGCGGTGTCTACTGATGCTGTTGCTTCGTCTAATATTAATACTTTAGGATTACGAATTAACGCGCGCGCTATGGCTAGTCTTTGACGTTGACCTCCTGAAAGTTTAACGCCATTTTCGCCAACAAGGGTATCTAGCTGTTGCGGTAAATTAATAATAAATTCTAAAGCATTGGCATCAATAAGGGTTTGTTGTAATTGCTGGTCGCTGACTTCTTCTAACCCATAAAGGATATTCTCGCGTACTGTGCCTTCAAAAAGTATCGTTTCTTGGGGGACTATTGAGATGAACTGACGATAAGTTCGTAAGTCTAAGTCGCTCATGTCCTGCCCATCTAAATAAATTTTTCCTGCGGTTGGTCGTAAAAAACCAATTATTAAATTTAGTAAAGTAGACTTTCCGGCGCCGCTCGAACCGATAATAGCAATTGTCTCGTTAGTATTTACCTGAAGTGTAAAATTATCAATTGCTTTATAGTCACTATGGAGATAAGCAAAGCTAACTGCATCGAATAAAAATTCTCCCTGTACTTCCTTAACTATACGCTTGCCTTGATTAAGTTCTATATCTGGAGATTCTAATATTTCACCTATTGACCGAATTGACTCAAACCCTGTACCCATTTGCGGTAGTACTGTGAGTATTTGCACTACAGAACCAGTAAGCGTATCAAAGTACCCTGCAAGTAATACTACATCACCTGCGGTAATTCCCCCAAAACTTGTATAAGCAAAATAACCTGATGTGATAAGACATATAGCATGAAATAACCGCAGTATTACCCAACTTGAGGCGCCCGTAACTGCATTAATTGCATCTAACCGCATTGCAGCTTTTTTGACAGAGATTAAATGTGAGCTTACACGCTCCATCTCAGTTGCCTCTACTCCATGCGCGCGCGTCACAGGCAGCAGCTTTATCATCTCAATCAGATGCGCGGACATGACTTCGATTTTTTGCCGAAAATTATGGTTACGTTCAGTTATCGGCGCCTTCAATACCTGTACTAAAATTACTGCAATTGGAATTGTAATCACAAAGAATAACAAAAACCACGGCGCCCGCATCGCAGTAACTGCCACAGAAACTACAATCGTTAATAATGCAGCAGGTACAAGCTGAAAAATATAGTTAGTAAGTAATTGAATTTCTTCTACATCTCGCAAAAGCTTAGATTGCAATACACCAGTACTGCGTTGCTTATAAAATCCAATACTGAGTTGCTGTAATTGCTGTGTCAAACTATACCGTAAATTAACTTCCATTTGGCGAGTTGCGGCGCTCATTGCCATAATATGCCAGTAATGAGTAGGTATATTTTGGACAATAGCTACGGCTAAAACGGCGCCGTTAAGCCAAAGCTGTTTTAACTCATGTTGTTGAGGTCGAGAGATAATATCAACAATATTGGCAAAAACAACAGGACGTATCCATTCTGGACTGTGTTTAATTACATAAAATAGCAGTGATAGTAAAAGCTTGTGCCAATCATGACGATATAGTAGAAGCAGCGTTTTGAATGGCGCATTACTGCGGTAAAAATTTAGGTTTAACCGAGTCATGGAGTACTAATAACATTATTTACCCATAGGATAGCGGTTAATGCATAAATTACGTTTAGCCACAATGGACGATATAAATGCTTTACAAGAACTTATTCCTTGTTCAGTTCGCCATCTACAGAAAAATCATTATTCCCATGAGCAAATTGAAGGCGCCTTGGGTTATGTTTTTGGTGTCGATAGCCAGCTTATCAAAGATGGTACTTATTTTGTAGTAGAAAACAATACTGGTATAATTGGATGCGGTGGATGGAGTTATCGCAAATTGCTATATGGTAGCGACCAACTCCATACTATAGATGAATCTTGCTTACTTGACCCAAAATATGATGCAGCGCGCGTTCGTGCATTTTTTGTACACCCAAACCATGTTCGTAAAGGTATTGGTACTGCTATTCTAAGAGCCTGTGAAGAAGCTATTATCGTCAATGGTTATACTTGTGCTGAGTTGGTCGCTACCTTGACAGGCGAGCATTTTTATGAATCATATGGGTATGTTGGTGTAAAGCAATATAATATTGAATTAAAGAATGGGCTAGTTTTGCCTGTTGTGCGAATGTTAAAAAGCTTTACCATATGAGCAATTCAAACGTATAGGCACCGAAATGTTCAAATAAACACAAAAACCTCTGTGAGATAGCTTCTTGTGGAATAGCTTCTTGTGGGATGGGCATCCTTGCCGAATGGCACTAAGAAAACCCTAAAAGGGGCTGACACGGTGACGCGGTGAGGTAAAACAGGG
>NZ_JBXXZH010000465.1:0-3436 GCF_059640475.1 Calothrix sp. CBUCES-K 9914 | reverse complement strand
AGTCATAATATTGAAATTTTCCGTGATGAAGACAATACAACATCACAATTTACTGGACTGATAGCTGAATTACCACCTTTCCCGATTAGTGGTAAGCACACATTTTACTTTCAGTACCATAACCCAAAATCAAAACAATGGGAATTAATTGGTGAATTACCACAACCGCAAGTCAGTAGCGAGTTTCCATGTCGGTATTATGTATCACTAACATCTAAGGGAATATTAAGAGTTCATGCTTTTGAAATTCCTTACTGGACATCAAATAGTCCAGAATGTTTACTTCAAGAAGGATGTGTATTTCGCGACGCACTTCAACCTCAACCGAATGATATAGAGGCAAAACGCGACCCCTTTTCTGGAGAACATTAAATTAAATACTCAAACACCCATATCTATACCCACGCCCATATCCATACCCACGCCCATATCCATACCCACACCCATATCCATACCCACGCCCATATCCATACCCACGCCCATATCCATACCCACGCCCATATCCATACCCACACCCATACCCACACCCACGCCCATACCCACACCCACGCCCATACCCACACCCACGCCCATACCCACACCCACGCCTATACCCACACCCACGCCCATACCCACACCCACGCCCATACCCACACCCTATAAGGGTGAGGCTATACGAGCGAAGCCTGCCTTCGCAGGCTAAAAAATTCTAAGGTTTTTGGGCTGAAACTAAAAACTCAAAAAGTTCTTTTTTGGATGTGCGTTTACGAATTATACGAATGCTGATATTAGTAAAACCTACATCTTGAAATATGCTGGCAAAAATAGATTCAACAGGAAGCATTACATCATAGAACTTTGAATTACCTACAATATAATGAATAAAACCTCCATGCTGAACTACCTTATAAAGCTCCTTACTATGAAGTACAATATCGTAAAAATATTTATGAACATAACGCGCGAGCAAATCACTTGTTTGAGCAATTTGGTCAATAATTTTGTAAAAATTTTCATAGGGAATTTTCAAATCATGTTCTGGCGCCCATTTTGCAACATTACTAGTAGCGCAACCCCAAGTACCACCAATTGCTTGCCAATCAAGCTCACCCGCTTCTCGACCACTTTGTAAATAACCCAACCAATACATATAAGGACGCAGTTCACGGATATAACTCATGCGATTAGGATAAGGAGGGGATGTAATAACACACGTGTAACGATTTAACTCTAATTTGAGACTTAAATTGCGAGCATCACAAAGAAACACGCGCGGTTGAGTAATAATTTTTGAAGATGCTGATTGTTTAATTGTATGAATTATTTCTTTCCATTGTTGTACAATTGGATGTTCAAGCATTTCCAACAATGGGTATTTTGGAGCATTACTTTTTTGAAAAGACATAGATTGATGTCCAAAACTCACGTTTGCACGTTCAATCATGAGACGACAAAATGCTAGCTTGAGTAAGGCACTTGTTTTAGAAGAAATTGAGTTTTCAATTAAATTAATATTTTGTATAATACTACTAAGTGAGAAGAGTGTTTTTTCATCCCACCACTTTTCTATTTGATGTAAAGGAGGAACCCATGAATTTTCTGTTTGAGAGATTAACATTTTTTCAGCAAGTAGGTGAGAGCATTCTTCAAGAGCTACTATATCTTCTGTTGAATACGAGTTGATTTTAGTACATGCTAACCATGCTAAAAATGGATTAATATCAACTGTATCGCTTTCTATTCCTTGTTCTGCACAAACAAGCGCTGTTGTACCAGTTCCACAAAAAGGGTCAAGTACAACTGGATTTTGATATTTATAGCTTTTTAATATATCTGAAACAAGATGGACAGAATATGCAGGTGTTAATCTCAACCATCCATAACGAGTTTGCTTTAAATTACCCTTATAAGTAAGATGTTCACTTAAACCAAATTTGGAGGATTTCATATAATTATGCCGTAAGTAGTGTGCTTAAAATAGTTTCTATTTCGTCTTTGATGCGTATAGAGTTTCTTTGAAAAAAAGACCCAATGTCAAACCCAACGATATCTCTGAAGAAAACGTAAGTACTATCAGTTGTTGAGCCATGTACAGTTCCTGTCAAAAGTAGCCATTGTGCTTGAACATACCGTTGGGCAACATCTGTATCTATTTGCGTAGAAAAGAGAATTAAAGTAGGGATGTATAAATTAGCATAAGCATTAGAAGCGTTAGCAATATCAGCATTTTGTCTTTTTGAATCTTTACTTTTGTAACCTTGCCTTGCTTCAATTACTATACCCTTAATATTTTGAATAGTTTCTTGAGGTAAATATAATTGGCTAGATACTTGATTTATCCATTCTTGAAAACGGTTCTTTATGTTTACATTTTGTAACTTATCGATATCAATTCGCCCATCTAGGGATAAACGACGCGGTTTAGATTTTGATGTTGGTACTACGTAACTCCAGCTAGCATCTTCTTTTGATAAACCAAGATAATCTTGTAAAACCTGGTTGAGAATCCATTGACTGCCAATGCCTAGTTGTCTATATATAGAAGTCATTCCACCTGCTGCTTTATGAGCCGCATACATTAGAGGAGAATCAAGACCTATCCAACTGTAAAATGGATCAGAGCCGTATAATTCCTGAAATTGCTGAACAGTAAGCCCGTCTTTTCCACCTTGCCCAAATTTAGGTTTGTATTGAGAGCAGGCACGTAAAGGAGTTGTCAGTAGTAAAAAATAGCGGTCATCCTCCGATAAAGTTTGTGGCAGAGGCGGAGGAGGTACTGAAACAGTTTCACCATCTTCTGACATTTCAGACTCGTCATCAATCATGCTTTTAATCTCCTAAATTAGTATCTAGATACTAAACCACAATACTTTAAAACCAGGTAAAATTGTGTAAATAATAAAGTTTATCAATAATTTTAAATTTAATTTTAAAGTTTAAATGCTTTTTAGGCGCCCACAGGATAAGGTATGGAAAATCTTACTAAATTATTAGCACTTGAAGAATCACAGTTAGCTTGGGTATTACGTTTAGGTTTACACGGTTTGCGAAGTCAGTTACAACAAGCACTTCAAACTACTGATGATGATTTGGGTAATACTGCTTGCCAAGCACTTGTAGAAGAACTAAATTTGCTTCTGGAATCTAAAGATTTAATGTATAGTACAAACACACATTCTAGTGAAGATGTGTTTGAACCAAATGTAAATGAACATGAATTAAAGCTACAGCATATAGTAGATAAACTGCTAGCTGACCGAGAGCTATCGCAGTATATCGGGGAGTATGAATTTCATAGTACAAATGATGGAGACTTATGGAATGAAATTCAAAGGTTATTGCTGCGAGTTCCGGAAAAACTAGCTGAAAATTGGCGCCAACTTTCAAAAAGACTCGCTGAAGAAGTTGGCGCCAATTTAGACCACCGTGTGTATAGACAGCTACCATTTAATCACTG
>NZ_JBXXZH010000464.1:0-3606 GCF_059640475.1 Calothrix sp. CBUCES-K 9914 | reverse complement strand
ACCAATTACAGTTTTATATCAATTTTTTGTCTATACAGCGAAAAACCTACTATAGCTCTTATAGTAGGTTCTAAATTTAGATATTTACCTATCGGATTTTACCAATCTGAAATCCTTTCACGTACAATCCAAAATTAACTAAACCATTCTAAAACGGCTTCTTCTTTAGTATTGGTGTTGCGCGATGGGGTTTCTCGGTTGAATTTCATTTGAATCGAGCGGGTTTGTTCTCCATCTGCTGCTACCGCTACAATGGGGTAGTCGATTAAGCCGTCTTGGAACGACATTTGGAAGCGGAAGGTTCCATCAGGATTTAATTTGATTGGGCGCCCACCAATTGTTACATTTGCATCTGGTTCGGTTGCACCATAAACTATCAACTCAGCATCGGCAATTAACCAGAACTTACGTGGACTCATTGGAATTTCACCGATACCAGCACCCGACATTCCAGCACCAGACATATTTAACCCTGATGTTGTTGGTACTGCCCACATACCCACTCCAGATGGGAAAATGTAAGAACTAATCGCTTGTTCTGGCGCCATCGAACCAGGTACGTGCTGCATCGAACCAAACAATGAACCTGCTACACGCAAAGCTTCGGTTGACTCTGACATTCCAAAGATTTGTTCGTAAATTGCATTGCCGTTGGCACCAGCAACAGCATTAGCTGCACCCACTGCTTTCTTCGCAGGTGGAACAAGTTCGTATAAAGTTCTACTACGTAGCTCCTCTTCAAAGTTAACAGTGATGAACACATCTTCAATCCAGTCTGATGGATATACAGGAGGAATGTGGACGCGCGCAGAACGAGCAAGTACCAGCCAACGACCATCAGCACAGCGATAACCAATGTCAATCACATAGTCTCTATCGCTAACAGGAACAGGCAAATACCATTCCCGTGCCATTTCATCACTTGGGTATTCTTGGATACTATGAGGACTTTGCTGGTCAAAGTTTATATCAGTAACATCGTAAATTCTTAAAGCTAACTGCTGTCCACCATTGCGACGCAGTTCTTCTTTATGCTCTTTGGGAACATCCCAGTAAGTATATGCCCACTGTGGATCACGTGGCATTAATACAATACGGCTTTCACCATAACCACCTGGTAAATCAGCTAAAAACTCATCAACATCCGAGAGATTTCCAGCATTACGGTCTACTTGTCCTAACTCAAATTTTGCTGCTTCCACGACTTCCTGTGCCTCCAATGTACGAGATGGATTTAATAATGGTTTACTACGTTCTACTTCTAAAATCGCTGCAAGTAATTGCGTCTTACGCATCCGGCTGTAGCGAGATACACCGTAAGCACTAGCTACTTTACGTAACTGTCGCAATGTCATCTCATCTAGCGGTGGGCGTTCTTTTGCCATGAATCTTAACTCCGGTTCTTTTGTAAAATTTCTAAGTGTCGTTTCCCCTGGCTAATTCAACTAATGAGCTTAAATTGTGTTCACGAACACGTGCGAACAACTGTGACGCAGCTAAATTCTTAGCTTCGAGCCGTTTCCTTTATTTGAATTTATCTAGCTTTTACAATCCGCTTTTTTCCTACAAGTAGAAACTCGTAGCAAAACGGGTCTTTATGTTAATGAATATTAACCAATTACCCCCACTAGGGATCAAGGGGTCTCAAAGGGCATTTTTGAGTAAAAGAACGAATTTACATGTTTTCGGGGAGCAAAATGTCATCAAATCATAACATAAACTGTATTTTCAGCTTCAATTTACATAAAAATGTCATGATATCTTGATAAATTAGGTTGACCATGCCAGATTAGCGACTTCTTTAAGAAGTCGCTAATCTGAGGAAGACATAGATTATTGAGCTAAACTGTACTTCATTGGGTGAGGAGGTGCAATTATGCTTAATCGCGGGTTCGGAAAGTTACTATCAATGATATTTGTTAGTACATGTTTATGTGTTGGTATAAGTATTGGTTCAGCGATTCGGATGGGCAAAATACAGGCATCTGATAAAGTGCCAAAACCTTCAGACTCATTACCAATATTGCCACCTGTTACTGAGGAGCAAATTTTTCCTGATTCAATAACAATTCAAGCTGTTGGGGATATTATTCCAGGTACTAATTATCCTAATAACAGATTACCGCGTAATCGCAATCAGTTAATTCCTAAATCAATACGTACATACCTAGGTAGTGCTGATATATTGTTTGGTAACTTAGAAACTTCTTTAACTAATTATCGTTATAGCGCTAAAGATATTACTAGAGGACAAACGTTTGCTTTTCGGTCACCACCTGAATATGCGAAGTTATTTTCTGATGTTGGATTTAACGTGTTTAATATTGCTAATAATCACGCTCTAGATTTTGGAGTAATGGGTTTTCGTGATACGGTTAACAATTTAAAAACGGTTGGTATTGATACAGTAGGTCATAAAAATCAGATTCTGTCGCTTAACACCCACAATGTTAAAGTGGCGATGGTTGGATTTGCGCCATACAATTATTACAACTCGATTCATGATGTGCCAAATGCGACGCAACTTGTTAAAAAAGCACAGAAACAGGCAGATATCGTAATAGTTTCAATGCACGCTGGCGCCGAAGGTACAAATGCAATGCGCGCTAAAAATGAAACTGAGTATTTCTACGGCGAAAATCGTGGTAACTCTGTACAATTTGCGCGGACAATGATTGATGCGGGAGCGGATGTAGTTTTAGGACATGGACCCCACGTACCGCGTGCAATGGAGATTTATAAAGGTAAATTAGTAGCTTATTCCTTGGGAAACTTTTTAGGATACCGTACCTTGTCTACAACTGCCGAAACAGGTTACTCAATGATTTTAGAAGTAAAATTAAATTCCGCAGGTGATTTGATTGCAGCTAAGATTATACCGATTCACATGGATAAACAAGGAATTCCTCGTATTGACCAAAGTTTCCGCACAGTAAAACTAGTACGTGATTTAATAGACAAAGATTTTGCTAAAACTTCAATAAAAATTAATAAAAAAGGAGAAATTATCGCTATCAAGTAAAAATTCTGACTGGACTCAGCTTTGTAACAAACAGAGATGCTAGTATTTTATATAAGTACTACTGATTTATTTCAACTACTCTTTGCACGTTAACTCCTTTTAGGAAAATGAAAGTCACTGATAGCGATAGCACAGCTATTCGTTTTGTCATCGAACAGCAATTGCAAGCGTTTCAACAAGACAATGCTGAAGAAGCGTTTGCTTTTGCAAGTTCTGCGATTAGGGCACAATTTCAAACACCTGAGAATTTTTTCCAAATGATCAAAACGGGATACTTACCTGTTTATCGTCCGCGCTCAGTATTGTTCGAGAATATCACTACAATTCAAGGGAACATAACACAACTGGTATTACTCCTTAGTCCAGATGGAGTACCTGTAAGGGCACTTTATTTAATGGAAAAGCAACCGGAAGGCATTTGGAAAATTAACGGTTGCTTTCTTGTGCCAGTTGAAGCAGAAATTATTTAATATTCCCTGTGCTGTGTAGGCGGAAATCAGGATTAATTGGACAACCTGAATTGGTGAGGTCGAAGGGAGCTATTACACTCCGCTCCTCCCCTTTAGAACCGGACGTGAAAGTTT
>NZ_JBXXZH010000463.1:0-3612 GCF_059640475.1 Calothrix sp. CBUCES-K 9914 | reverse complement strand
ATGGCCTGCACCTGGAAGTACTGGGCAACTAGTCCGCCAATTTACATCTGGAGAAATATCAGGCTTATTAGAGCAACCGATAGAAGGCTACCAAATGATTTACACCAATGTCACTCGTAAGGGAATGAGTGGAGGTCCCGTGTTTGATGCTGGTGGTCGTGTAATTGGAATTCACGGACTGGGAGACACAGAAAATCCAAATTCATTAACAGGACAAGGACAATTAAATCCAGATACTGCTCAAACTATTGCTAGTTTAATTAAGCCTGGTTTTAATTATGCAATTCCCATCAATACTTTTTTGAGTCTGGCATCTCAACAAGAATTTTATTCAGCCTTGAAGATAGATTCTCAGCCTGTATCAGATGCAACCGTAGCTTATGTTCCTCCAGCACAACCAGATAAACGTGATGTGATTGATGATGTTAATAGTGTTTTAACTGGGGTGCAACAAGGTATAAACACAATTAATGACACGACAGGTACTATCAAAAAAGGGGTAGATGCTGTGGGGGGTTTTATCAGAATTTTTCGCCGATAAGCTCAAAGATGCATGATTTTTCCTACCTTACCCGATACAGAAATAGAAGGATAAAACCACTGATTTGAATACCTATAAGTTGTATTCAATAAGCATTTAATAGTTAGCAGTCGTTAGACAAAAAAGCTATAAATAGAGCGTTCTCATTTAACCCAAAGTAAAAGCACACTGAAAATCATGGAAATTATCACAGGCAACGGTAATGATACTGTCATCAGACCCACCCTGGTCGATGGCGTAGTTTTTCGCAGCAATGATGTCATTAGAACCAATGGTGGTAACGACACAATCAACCCTGGACTGGGTGAAATTGACTACGTGTATGGTGGGGATGGCATCGATCATCTCATACTGGACTACTCAATTGGGGATACGGGAACGGGAATTCTCTTCACTGGCGGCAGTGCCCGGAGATGGACTGATAATACCAATAATCGTCAGACGTTAGATTCCATCCTTTATTTTGACATCGAGCAGTTTACCATTACTGGCACCAGCAAAGATGACACCTTTAACCTCAGTACCACCAACAGCATCATTCGTGCTGGAGCGGGCAACGATCAGGTGAATGTAACCCAACCGATTGCAGGAAATATTGGCACACTTGATGGTGGCGCCGGCTTTGACTATTTAGTGCTAAACCTTTCTAACCAAACAACAAACCTCACCCTCACCAATCTCCAAGACATCAACATTGCTGGGGTTGTCAGAGCAACCAATTTCGAGCGGTTTTCACTCGAAACAGGCAGCGGCAACGATACTATTCTCCAGTCTGGCATCGTCAACGGTTCTGTCCTGCGGCAAAATGATCTTATTAAAACAGGTGCAGGCAACGACACAATTAATGCTGGATTGGGTTCAGACACAGTACTTGGTGGTGATGGGCTGGATCATCTGATTATTGACTACTCGGTTGGCGACACGGGGACAGGAATGCAGTTCAATGGCAGTAATATAAGTGGATATGCTACTGCTTCCCGTAACGTTAGCACTACAAACTCCGCCTACTTAGATTTCATTGAGTTTACGGGCATTGAGCGGTTTACAGTTACGGGTACCAGTAAAAATGACAGCCTCTTCGCTGCTAATGGCAACGATATTATCAATGGTGGCGCAGGTAATGACACGATTAGCGGGGGAGCAGGGGGCGATTTACTTACTGGTGGAAGTGGTGTAGATACCTTCCAGTATCAATCACTGACAGACTCTCTACTGTCCAATTACGATGCAATTACAGACTTGCAGATCGGGATTGATGTCATCGACGGTCCTAGAGCGATTTCAGCCGCTCAAATCCAAAAACTGGGGTACGTGAGTGCTTTGACCGAAACTGCCATTCAGCAGGTGTTGACCCCCAACAACTTTGTGGTCAATGGTGCTTCCACCTTTAGATTCCGGGATGGGCTAATTGACCGTACCTTCCTAGGACTCAATGATGGCAGGGCTGGGTTTTCTGCAACCACAGACAGCATCATCGAAATTACCGGATTTACGGGCAATTTGAACAACCTGAGTATTGTCTAACCCATATTCCACACCCTGACTGTCATAATAGCTAATTACTTGTTTTAGAGCTATAAATACTGCTTGCAACGAGGGTTGCTTCTGTCAATATAACCAGATGGAGTATGTTAAATAGCTTTATACACTTCTAAAAATGAGTAAAAGCTATGATTGTGACAGTTGAGGTGCGGAATGTGGGGTTTAAAATTAGAGTGTTTATCTCTCGGCGCAAATAAAGGAATATTGTTTTAACTACTGCACGGTACGGCGCCTGCAAGCTATCAAACGATTAAGTAATGTAGAGCTGTTATGCCGTTATGCCCAGCAAATAACGCATTAAATTATAGTCTCAAATAATGATGCTCCTTATATTCGCTTTACTTCTGGGTGTTCGCTTATTTTTAGAGCTAAAGGGTAATTAAAGCCTTGATCTAAAAGCGAAAAATTAGCCGAAGTAAATGCGCGTCTGGCAGAAATTTCAAAGACACGGTTTTTATTATCAGTATCACCAATACCAAATTCCGCAGCCACAAACTGCTGCACCTGCTCTGGAGTCATATCGCTATCATGACGTTGATCTACTTTGTTAATCAACACATACAAATTATCTTCACTCCGTAATTCAACTACTTTCTGAACGTCTTTTTTCACTTTCTCTGCGGCTTCATTCTTTAACTGTGTAAAGTCTAAAACAATTAACACGATTGAACTTTTACGAAGCTGCTCTGCTACTACATTCCCCAGCTTGAGATTTTCTCCTGCTTCGTTTGGCCTTGGTGTGTCGATAATTACTAAGTTACCAAGTTCTGGTTGTGCTTCTGCTTTTTGTAAACGCCAAAATGGAGTGCGGATTCTAGGAGCATCTGTCAAGTGTTGTATCTGAAGGGGTGACGAAAACCTCTAAACCTGAGACATAGCAATAGTTATAAGCGCGCGTGCCATAAAAAGATAAACACCATTTTTATACTTTATTGATTCTATTATCAATAAGCTTCGTACAAAAGTCTTCTTTTTCGTTGGACTTGGTTCTAAACTTACTTTTATCTTTCAAGCGGTCACTCATCTATAACCTTTACTGCATAAGGCTTTTAAGATAGTTCGTCACCCCCCCAGGTATTTTGAAAAACTGACACTGTTTCTTCACTTAAAGATAAAACTGGTTCTGTCAGTTTTGCATCAAAAACTATCTCTGTGGGAAGGGTTGTCATAGCGGAGTTACGACTTGGCAATATCTCCTGTCCGACAATGGCGTTTGTAATGGTAGATTTACCAGCTTTCATCGACGCCACAATTGCCATTCTCAACTCAAGATTTTGCACTTTATCGGCTTCGTCGCTGATTTGCTTTTGATACTGTGTATACTTATTCTCAACGCCATCAGCACCTAAAACTGAACTAGCTCACCGGAATGCACCAACGTATTAATACTTAATTTTTCTATTTACAATAAACATAAATTTTTATCAATAAAACGATTAAATAGGCTTTACAGCCTGCGCCCGTCTGGCTTTGTTCGTATAGTCCCACCCAAGCGCGGGTGTAGGTGCAAGATATAAGCCTCCGACTAG
>NZ_JBXXZH010000462.1:0-3615 GCF_059640475.1 Calothrix sp. CBUCES-K 9914 | reverse complement strand
AACTGGAGTTTAGACTATTTTGACAAATCAAGCCGCCAAACCCTTATCCAGCAAGGCTTTTATGATTTATTGACTGTTTCTAATTCCAAAGTCTAGAATGCTTGCTACACAAGGGTTTTAGATTATTTAGTCTAAACTCCAGTAATGAAAAGCAGTATGAACAAAAAACGCCTTTATTCCATTAAAGTCAACACCCTAGGTTAAGGCGCCTGTGATTGGTAGCGCATAACAGGGTATATAGGTATACAGGACAGGCAAGAATGCCTGTTTCACAAGAAAGTTATAGTTTTACAATTTGTTGGAAGCGCTTGTTGTTACGTAAGGCTTTTAAGTCTGGGTCTGTTTTTGCTGCGGGTAGATATTTGTAAGGATTTAGTTTTATTGCTTGGGCTATCCAATCGACTGCTAAACTTGTTTTACCTTGACATGCATAACAGTAGCCTTTGTTGTACATACCGTTTGCGTGGTTGGGTTTGATTTGTAATGAACGGTCGATGTTTTGATGCGCTTCGTTATATTTACCGAGTTTGGTAAGGGCGTATCCTCGGTTATCCCAAGCTTCATAGTTGTTTGGGTCTACTTCTACGGATTTGGCGTATGAATCTATTGCTTCTTTGGTTTTTCCTAGGCGCCGTAAAGCGATACCACGATTGTACCAGGTTTTAGTATCGTTTGGCTCGATTTTTATCGCGCGGTCGTAGCAAGTTAATGCTTCAGCATCATTTCCCTGTTGACTTAATAATAGTCCACGGTTGACCCAAGCTGGTGAATATGTGGGGTCAACTTCAATCGCTTTATCATAACTTTCAATGGCTTCTTGTATTTTTCCCCAAACCATGAAAGCACAACCACGATTAAACCATACTGCTGGGTCATCGGGTTGGATACTTATTGCTTGGTCGTAGCTACGAATAGCTCCTTTGAAGCGTTTTAAGTTGGTTAAAGCGTTGCCACGATTTGTAAAGGCTTTATAATAACTAGGGTTAAATTCAATCGAGCGTTCGTAAGCGTTTAATGCTTCGGTATGGCGCCCTAATTCAAATAAAGAGTTACCGAGTGAGTCCCAACTTTCGTAGTCGTAAGGTAGAAATTCGAGCAATTCTTTAAAGCCTTCGATGGCTTCTTTGTGCTTACCTAATTCTGCTAATATTAAACCACGATTAAACCAGGCACGACGGTCTTTTGGGTTGAGTTCTAAAGCACGATTAAAATTTTCTATTGCTTCAGTGTTACGTTTGAGGTGTCCTAAAACTAAACCTCGGCAACTGAAAGCATCTGCGTAGTTTGGGTCATGTTCTATGGCTGCATTCAATGGTTCTAGTGCTGCTGCAAATTCGCGCGCTTCTAGTAAACGGGCGCCTTCGGAGAGTAAGTTTTGAGCGGTTAAATTTTCTTCGTTCATGAGCATCAACCTGATTTAATGCCGTACAAATAATTATAGTGTATGGTAGGATTTTTAAGATTTTTACCACAGAGTACGCAGAGGGCACAGAGAAGAGACGACACAGAGTAGAGACGCGATTAATCGCGTCTCTACAGAGATTTTATTTTCGATATTCTTGTTATTTATGATACAACCACAGGAGAAATGTGATGTCTAATTTGTCTCAACTGGAAAGATTTGGGAATCACCTGCTTATTGGTGTTTCTGGTACTCACTTAAACGATGATGATAAAAGGTTACTTAGTACGGTAAAACCTGTAGGGATTGTATTTTACGGTAAAAACTTTCAAACTGGGCGCCATTATGAAGATTGGCTAGAAACTTTTAAATCACTAAGCGCGCAAATTCGAGAGTATGCTGAAAGGGATGCTATGTTTATGACGCTTGACCATGAGGGTGGTCGAGTTCATCGTCCCCCAATGCCAATTACTCGTTTTCCAGAAGCTTATTTAGCGAAGCAGAACGCGCGTGAAATTGCTGCATGTGCTGCAAGAGAACTTAAATCAATGGGTATTAACGTTTCGTGGGCGCCTGATGCTGATATTTATTCTAATCCGAATAATCCAATTATTGGCACGCGCGCTTTTGGAACTAGTCCAGAGTCAGCGAGTGAAGGTGCCAAATTATATTTAGAGGGGCTGCGTGATGAAGGTATAATTGGTTGTGCAAAACACTTTCCCGGACATGGTGATACAAGTACAGATTCGCATTTAGAGTTACCTATACTTCATTTAACAAAGGAAGAATTACAAACGCGCGAACTAAAACCTTTTCAAACTTTAATTGGCGCCGAAGTTCCAATGGTGATGACAGCACATATTTTATTTCCGAAAATAGATGCGGATGTGCCTGCGACTTTATCTAAAACTATTTTAACAGGAATACTTCGCGAAGAATTAGGATTTGAAGGGGTAATAGTATCAGACGATTTAGACATGAAAGCTGTTGCTGATATGTACGCAAAACCAGGAACGGTAACACAAACTTTTAACGCTGGGTGTGATTTATTCATGGTATCACGTAATTTACCATCGTCATCAATAGAAAGAACAATTGCTATTGCACAAGACTTTGCTGACTCTATTAATAATGGTAGTTTGGATGAAAAGATTGTAGAAAGTGCTAAGACACGTATTGATAATCTTTTGGCTATGACTAGACAGTATGAAGCTTATGTGCTGGATAAAGATGTTTTAAGGCGCCATGCTTCCTTGGTAATTGATTGTGTTTATAGTGATTCTTAATTATAAAATCCCCCCAACCCCCCTTATTAAGGGGGGCTAAAATTCTCTTAAAGTCCCCCTTATTAAGGGGGATTTAGGGGGATTCAACTTAAATTCTACCTAGCACCATGAGCGTGATTGTAAATTATTCGACTTGAAGACGCATTTGAAAGATTTATTAATGTACAAGAAGGTATTGCTAACTTGCGAGCATCTCTTGATAGAAAATAAAGTTGCTAAACTAGATTCAAGTATCTTCTGTGAGAATTGGTATGCCTGAGTCAGTACGCTATATTACTAATGAACGTGGAGAGCGGGTTGGTGTTGTGTTGGACTTGGATGTTTATGAACGGTTAGTCAATCCTCTGGAACTAGATGCAGATTGTTTAGTTGGCTTAAGTGTTGATGAGTTGCGCGCGTTGGCTAATTCCAAGTTGTCTACGGTAGAGCAAGCTTACTTGGATGATTTGCTAGCAAGAAATGCAGGAACAAACACGTGGTTGGTTGAACTACATGGCAAAAGCTAAAACCATTGAAGCGCAAGTTGAAGCATACAGCCAATTAAGCCAACATATAGAGAGAGATTTTCCACAACATTCAGTTGAGTTATAGCGACAAAGCAAGCGCCATACTTCTTTACCAAAGTATAGTTACAGGATAGTTTTCAAATGCGTTATCTTTACTAATTAAACACATTTCTTCCACAATGCTTTGCACTATAATTAACCTATCAAACGCATCTTTGTGATGAAAAGGTAGCTTTGTTAGCTCTTCTAAATGTTCTGCCGATATCTCAAGCAACTTTATAGCGTTGCCTTTAACTTCTCGCTCAAGTAAATCTGTAAAATTTAATCTAAGCTTTAGTTTCCCAATACTGACTTTAATGGTTCTATCGTACATAGCGTGCTAAATTTTAATTAAAATCTATAAATATGCTTGATTTACAAG
>NZ_JBXXZH010000461.1:0-3625 GCF_059640475.1 Calothrix sp. CBUCES-K 9914 | reverse complement strand
ACTTTTTTTGAGATGCACTACCTAATTTACTTATTATACCTCATGTGACTGGGAACCGCTATAATGCCTGCTTTCATAAAATAAAGCAAAGCACAAGCGTTTAAAGTCGTTGCTAGCCAGCTTTTTACAGCATTCATTGTATGAATACTTTTAACACCCATCATTTCTAAAATAGCTAGTATAACAATACCACCGCCGCCACCAAAAAATCCTCCATATATAGCAATTAAAAACTGCAAGCCAATTACTAGCCACATTGGTAATTTAAAACGATTCTGCAACCAGCTATTAATTCGCTTCCCAAATGCAAATAATAACGTAGCAGTCAGCATTAAATATGGAATTAAGCCAGCAAAGCTTTTAGAAGATGTATGTAACAGTATATATGAACCAAGAGTTCCTCCTAAAACGCTTGCTATAGTCAGTGTGAAAAATTCCCATCTACTAATTGTCATATCTTGACGATAAGCAAATGTACTTGCAGCAGTACCTACCCACATTGCTGCTGTATTCGTTGCGTTTGCTGGTATTGGTGGAATTCCAACGAACATTAAAGCTGGAAATGCAATTAACCCTCCTCCTCCAGCAACACCATTTATGGCACCTGCAATTATAGCAACGGCAAATAAAAATAAATTTGATAACATTATTAACTCTCCCTTAGAGCTATAACTCGCAGGCGCCGATAGTCAGCTGTCCAAGTTCCGTTTTTATATAGGATAGGTTTAAGCTGTTCCTCTACTGATTGCATAACTTCTTCTATTTCTTGTTGTGTAGAGTTACCAAAAAATCTGGTAGCGAACATAGTTAGCCAATTTCTCAAACCTGCTTCTCCATCAGGTAAAAGTGTTGGACGGTCAAATAGTACTGCATAGCTAACATCAAAACCCTGCTTTTCTAATAGAGTCGTGTATTCTCCAATGCTGGGAAAATACCAAGATAATGGTGATTTTATTTTACTGGCTTGGTACAGTGCATCTGTGATTAATTTGACATTACCTTTACCACCAAATTCTGCAACAAAGCGACCTTTAGGCTTTAACGCACGATGGATAGAATTAATTACTGCTTCCGGTTCTGGTATCCAATGCAACGTAGCATTTGAAAATACTGCATCAAATTCTGTATCAAATCGGAATGAGCGCGCGTCTGCTACTGTAAATTCTAAATTTGGATAATTTAGCTTTGCTTTTTCCACCATTGCTACATCAGCATCTATTCCTGTAACTATGGCGCCTGTACCAGCTATTTTTGCAGCAAGTTGTCCTGTACCACAGCCAACATCTAAGATTTTTTCCCCAGGTTGCGGGGACAGTAAGTTGAGTAAATCTTCACCATATTCCCAGACAAACGCATGTTTACCCTCATAAAGGGTTGCGTTCCAAGTATTTTGGAGCATAAATCTAATTCCTATATTTTTCTTCTGTTTTCGTAGGGTGCGTGACGCTACGACAAAACTTCAACGTAGTTACAAGACTTGTAGCGTCACGCACCAACCTAAGATTATGACTATTTTTATACGGCGCCGTAAACGGTGCTTGTATTAACAAGAGTAAATAATATATAAATAAATGTCCAATATATTTTTAACAATATATTAATATATATATAATATTACTTATACAAATTATCTAGTAAGGTGCGTGGCGCTACTAGATACTCGCTTCGTTTTAAGATTGTTGATAGCGTCACGCACCCTACTTATGGAACTGCGACATCTACGTTACTTTGTCACCCTAGCAGAAGAATTACACTTTGGACGCGCGGCAGAACGGTTACATATAGCTCAACCTCCTCTAAGTCAGCAAATTCGTCAATTAGAAGATGAGCTTGGTTTCCAGCTATTTCACCGTACTAAGCGGGTAGTACAGTTAACCGAAGCTGGAGAAGCGTTTTTATTAGAAGTACAGAAAATATTTAAGCAACTAGAACAAGCTGTACAAACAGGGCGCCAAACTAGTCGTGGTGAAGCGGGACAATTAGTAATTGGGTTTGTCAGTTCGACTGCATATAATGTGTTACCAGAAATTTTGCGTAAATTCCGCGCTCTGGTTCCGGGAGTTAAGTTAGAATTACATGAACTTACAACCGATGAACAATGGCGCCTCTTACGCGAAGGTAAAATAGATATTGGTTTTGTACGTCCTCCTATTGAAGAACCTTTATTCGCTACCGAAACTGTATATAAAGAGCCTCTTATTGTCGCGTTACCTGAAGGACATCGATTAGCTAAAGAAACGAGTGTTTCAATCAAATCTCTTAGTAACGATGATTTTATATTATTTCCAAGGAACTTCTCACCTGGTCTTCACGATGCCATTATTGGTTTATGCCAACAAGCTGGCTTTTATCCAATAGTGACGCAAGAAGCTATTCAAATGCAAACAATCGTCAGCTTAGTTGCTGCACAAATGGGTGTAGCAATAGTTCCCTCATCACTTCAGCATCTTCAGCGTACTGGTGTTATTTATAAACTTATCGAAGAGTTTGTTACTGAAGTCGCTATCAATATAATCTGGCGCCGGAATGATATATCCCCAACAGTAAAAAAGTTCTTAGATATAGTAAAAACTAGCAATTCTTTTGATAGTAAAGACAATTATTAGAACTACATTATTTTCTTCTTCTATAAAGTGCGCTGGCGCTCCATGTTACTCCAATGAGTCCTAAAATGAGGTTAGGCTCTGGTATTTGAGTAGCAGTCGCAACAATCAACGCTTCACCTCCTCTAAAACCAAATGTATTAACTACAAAAAGTGGAATTCTGATTGAGTTTGTATTGATGTCTGGTAGCAATCAGCGATGTACGAGCATTAAACGCTTTACCATTTAATCTACCTTCAGGGAGCGAAGTATACGCTGGTTACACTGATTATAGCATCGACACCGTGATAGAGAGTGCTGGATTACAGCAACCTGAACAGGCGCCTGATTCTAAAATTACAGTTGCCTAGAAAAGAGAAATTATTAAAACTCAAGCTGTGGCTTAAAATATTGGCTCAGAAAAAATAAAAAAGGCGCCTATCCGTACAAAAAAGGCGCCTTTTTTACTAACCTAAACACCAGTCTAGCAACTAAAGTTCATTAACGCCAATAATATCGGCATCCAAAATATCCCCTGTCTCGGCATCAAACACATGAATTATTTTAGCCTTTTTAAGCTTAGTTGTTTGAGATTCTTGCGCTAGTTTAGTCGATTGATTTATGCCAATTGGTAGCGCCATTTTCATTCCTGGCATTTTGTTTGGCAATTCAAGCCCATTAGGAGCATGTATTTCAACTAAAAATACTTGGCGATTTGGATGCACTTGAAGATTTTCAAGCACGCCGAGATTGCTTTTGTTCCGCTCTGCAATATAGTCACTATATTTGACTAAACGAATTGATTTGTATAACAACCCCAGAGCTGTTTCATTCTCTAGAGATAAAAGCTATAACCATGATTTTTTGGTTAATCAACCACCAAAATCTTGTTCGGTAACGGTTGATTTATAGGCGCCTGGATTTATTCTTTTTAGAATGAAACAGCCCTGCCACGTGGAAGGGGGGTTGGGGGTTCAATCCGAATGGCACTAAGAAAACCCTAAAAGGGGCTGACACGGTGACGCGGTGAGGTAAAACAGGG
>NZ_JBXXZH010000460.1:0-3632 GCF_059640475.1 Calothrix sp. CBUCES-K 9914 | reverse complement strand
CAGGTAAAATCAAAAACTGGCAGCAAGTCGGAGGTCCAAACTTACCGATAACACCTTACTCACGACGCCTAGAGGATGGAGGAACAATTGAGTTCTTTCATGATAATGTTTTAAGCAAAGAAAACTTCGGTGCCAACGTTCAGTTTGTTTCAACTACGACAGATGGGTTAAGACAACTTGAAAAAAACGAAGGTGGTATTTACTACGCCTCCGCGCCAGAAGTTGTAGGGCAATGTCAAATTAGACCATTGCCTATCGGGCGCCAAGCTACACAACTAGTAGCACCATACTCTGAACCACTTATACAGCCATCCGAATGTCCAACCAAGCGTAATCAAATTAATGTTGATGCTTTTAAAACTGATAGATACCCAATTACTAGACGCCTATTCGTAATAGTTAAGAAAAATAATCAAACCGACGAGGAAGCAGGAAGAGCATATGCATCAATGCTTCTTACCGAGCAAGGACAAGAATTAATATCCAAAACTGGCTTTGTAAGAATCAAGTAGGGTGCGTGACGCTACTAACAACCAAAACGAAGCGATAGTCAAGTAGCGTCACGCACCAAAGCAAAAGTGAATTCAGCAGTTAAGAATTAATATGTCACAAAAGAATGAAACACCTATTTTAGTATTATCGCTTCTGATCACAATAGCTTTAATAGCTGGTGGTATCTGGTGGTTTAATAAAAGATTTGCGGGTATCGATAACAACTCAAACAATATCAACAATACAAATACACCAGCATCAAAAGCTAGTGGTACAAATTTTGCTACAGTCCAAAATGTGCCAACAGGATTATTTAACTACGGTGGCAGCACCTCTTGGGCGCCAATCCGTGTATCTGTTGATTCACAAATCCGAAAAGAAAGACCTGAATTCTGACTTCGCTACGTTGAACCAAACAACCTAACACCAGGTTCCGGTACAGGAATACAGTCGCTTATCGACGGTTAGCTAACATTCGCTCAATCATCTCGACCAATTCTTGACAAAGAAATATAACGTGCGAAAACGAGCGGATTTGAAATGAAACAAATCGCAGTTGCCATTGATGGATTAGCAGTAGCTGTCAACCCAAACTTAAATATCTCAGGATTAACAATTGACCAACTTAAGTCTATTTATACATGGAAAGTAAATAATTGGAAAGAATTGGGTGGCACGTCCATTCCAATTAAACCCTACTCACGCCGCGTCGAAGACGGTGGAACTGTGGAACAATTTGTCCAAGATATTCTTGGTGGACAAGCATTTGGCTCAAATGTAGAATTTGTCTCGACTACAACCCAAGCGCTACAAAAGGTTGGTGCTAGTCCAGGTGGTATTTACTTTGCTTTTGCCCCAGAAGTCGTTCCTCAATGTTCAATCAAACCAGTACCGTTGGGGCGCAAGTAAGGTTCTTACGTTGCTCCATACACTGAAACATTCATCCTCCCAGCAGAATGTCCAGGTAAACGCAACAAATTGAACATTGAGGCATTTCAATCTGGCAAGTACCCAATTACACGCAATCTGTTTGTGGTGGTCAAACAGAATGGTCAAATTGAGCAACAAGTAGGTGATGCTTACGTGCGCCTTACTTCTTACTGAGCAGGGGCAGGAATTAATATCTCAAACTGGGTTTGTAAAAATTCGCTCTTCCCCTGCTGACTATTTAATTAAATTTTAGCTGGCGCGGTTAATGGACTCAGCAGGTAGGCAGATGAGATTATCCCCCTGAGTTAATATCAAACCGCGTTGACGCAATTTGCCCATTAAACGAGTTACAGTAACGCGCGTTGAACCAATCGCGCTACCAATTTGGGCATGAGTTAGAGGGAATGGCAAGCAGTAACCACGAATTACATCTGGGTCAGTATCACTCATCGCCGGCTCACCGTATTCCTCAATTAACAAAGTTAAGAAACCGAGGAGTCGGTCTATAGTACGGCGTTGTCCCAAAGCACTCAGCCACAATAACTTGCGCTGGTGCTGATACCTGAAGGCATCCATTACTTCGCGACGGAAGTGAGGCCAGTTGTCCAAATCATGCCAATACATCCACAACACTGCTGTTTGATCAACGTGCGCGTAAGCTTGGAGTGTGAAAGGTGACTGAGCAACTATTTCAAACGGTTGTCCGGCACCAACGAACCCTAAGAAAGCTTCTTCGGGAGTTCGATTAATACGACGGGACGTTAACTGACTGGCTGTAGCACTAACTTGTGCAGTTCCTACCATGCGGATAGCACCTCTTTGCACTAAGTACAACAATCCAGGTCTAGCTGGAATGCGCTCATCTTTGCTGAAAGTGCGGCAGCGGTAGTGTTCTTGCGCCCAGTCAAGAATACGTTGCCAGGTTAAGAAAGGACGTGATGCTTCTGAAAAGGAGGATGGAGATTGCATAGGTAACAAAGAGCGTTCGGCTGAAGACAAAGACAGGCGTCAAAAAAAAGTGCAAGGAGTGTCTTTGTGTTGGCAAGTCGCGGCTTAACACCTAACGTGCCAGCCATGAACAGAGTAGAATTTAAACTCTACTACGAAGTCATACTTTTACTGTACAATGTTGGTAGTAAAATTTACCCATTTATTTAGGAACTTAACGAAATTCTTATTTTTCTCTTTATAATGTAAATTTACGTCGAAAGGTGGATTGACGTAAAAACACATATTTGGTAGTCGATTCAATTGTCATCCGAGAACTATGTGTATAAAATGTTATCAGTTAGCAAATACACAGCAATCAAACAGCTAGTAAGCAGTCATATAGTTAGTGCATTAAGTATTTATACTAGTGAAAAAAAGTTTTTAGAAGTAGCTGAATCTGACATTGCGGTATACAAAAGTAGAGAAATTTGTAAAGTTTTGTATATTTCAGGGGTAGCTTTAAAGCTCGCAAAAGCTTATAGCATAAGCGCTTCAACGATTGCGAATCAAGTAGTCTCTCATTTTTATGAATGTAAAGATAATTTTCAGGTCAAGGTAGCAGACAATAATTCGATTCATATCGAAGTCGCTGATAGTGTAGTAGGCGCCTTCCTGCAAAGTTTGGTTTCTCTCAATCAAAATTTTTCCTCCTGCCCTTCGCCCACTTCCATACTCGAACACTCCCACATTCCCACATTCCCTATTCAATATGCCCACGCGCGCTGTGAGTCTCTACTGCGGCTAGCTATTCGCTCTGGGTTAATATCATTCGATAAGCCTTTACAAATTCCTTGGTTAAACAGTCAAGGTAAACTTCGCTTAAACTCAAAAGAGTCACAGCGTTTAATTGCTAACCTAGTGCAAGTAGTAGATGATTTTGTGTGCTGTGATGTTCGTTGTGATTCCCACTGGCATTCCAATGGGTTAAATTTAAGTAAAGCTTTTGAAACTTTTTGGCGCCATAGTCGTGTCTTTGGTGAAGTCAAAGCCGAACTAGAACTAACCGAAGCACGTTTGGGATTGATAGTAGCCACTCAAACAATATTAAGATTTTTGTTAGAAGAGAAATTAGGTATTGTTGCTTGGTTTGAACTTTAAATTTATATAATCGGAGCAACTGTGAATATTAATAATTAACCAAGTAGCGTTCGTGCGTCAGTAAGCTAATATTAAAAATATAAAAACTTTTGTAAAAGCTATTGACTCATCAAGGTGGTCAG
>NZ_JBXXZH010000459.1:0-3636 GCF_059640475.1 Calothrix sp. CBUCES-K 9914 | reverse complement strand
CGAATCTATCTTACGCCGAAAAGCTCATGCTAATTGAACTATTGGCAAAAGTAAGTGCCGGGGCGCCTGCATTTGAGTAGGGTGCGTGAAAGCTATTACAAACTTCAACAAAACGCAAAATTAAAGTGCTTTCACGCACCACCTTTGTGTACGATAATATATTTTTTACCACAGAGGCACAGAATACACAGAGAAAAGAGAGGTTGCTTTTTCGTACCTTTAGAGCTTAAATATAATTAGCCTCCTAATTATAAAGCAACTAATCATATGAAGAAATTGAGTGTAAAACCCAAAAACTGGTTACTATCATTCCATGTTGCATTCGGTGGAATATGGTTTGGCACCGCGCTATGCATGGTAGTTGTCGCGCTCTTCAAAGGAGGTAAAGCAGGGAATGGTGACGAGCTTTACGCGATTAACTATATATTGAAAGTACTTGATGATTTTGTAGTGATTCCATCTGCTAACTTATCATTATTAACGGGTGGATTACTTAGTTGGCTAACTATATGGGGATTTTTTAAGCATTACTGGGTGATTTTCAAGTGGGTTGCAACAGTAACGCTAATTGTTACTGGTACTATTTGGCTGGGTCCTTGGGTTAATGCCATGACAAGTATTTCTGAAGCGGAACGACTACAAGCGCTGCATAACCCTTTATATTTATTTGACCAGAAAGGCGCCTTAATTGGTGGTGCAATTCAAACAAGCTTAATTTTAGTAATTATCGCGGTTTCAGTCCTCAAACCTTGGGGTAGAAGAATTATTAAAACCAAGGATGAGAAAGAAACGGTTTCCATCGCTAACTAATACCGCTTACGTTAGTTTGAGTTACTTTGCGATTTGGCAGTTAATATGTATTTAAGCCAAGTCGTTAATATTGTCTCTCAAACTAGCAGGAGATTAGACGGTGAGTAAGTTAGGCAAAAAAAGATTAGAAGCAACTTCGGTAATTGTAGCTTGTGCGCTCGGTAATGCCAGTGTTTCTGTGGCGCCAACACCTGGTGTAGAACTTCCCAAGCAGTTTCTTTTGACTGCTTCGGATGTTTTGATGTATTCCCGTATATGGAAAACTTATTTTGAAGAGGATTTATCGAGCAAAGGCATTTTAGAGATATTAACTGAATTAGGTTTAGTTTGTGCAGTTGGCGCCGGAACTGGGTATGTAGTAAGTAAAGCTTCAACAGCAGTATTAAAAGAAATTACTAACTGGACAGGTCTATTAGGTTGGGGAGTTACCGCAACTGTAGCTGGTTCTGTCTCAGCAATGTTTGGCGCCGCATGGGCATTATACTGCGATAACACATATCAACAAAAACATCCACAAGAGAGTGCTGAGTTCTGAGTGCTGAGTGCTGAGTGCTGAGTATTAAGTAGTAAATTCTAGTTGTGTGATGCTGCAAATAATCAACTTCGTTTGAGAATTATTTGTAGCGTCAAGCATAATATCTGCCCGTTCGCTCCTGCATTGATCTCTCGATTTAATTAAGCCTTACTGGGCTTATAATCCAGACTAGTCAATCGATTCAAGCATTTTCGCTTGGTAGAAGGCTTTTAGCTATTTTATGATTTACCCTACCTCTGTGCCTTAAATAATCGCCTTTCAGGGGCTTCTATGACGGTTACAAATTTTACTAACAATCAGCTATTTACTTAGAAATAGCATCTTTTCTTTCATATCAAGGGTTTAATTCCCCTCCTGCTTTCATGCAGGAGCGAACGCACAGTCATTATTTCCCATCAGCCGAATATTTTCTTTATAAGGTTAGCGTTTGGTGTATGGAGACGAGCAGTATGTTTTTCACTGGCGCCTGCACTAGCTTTTTAACTTCCCAAACGCCGTAATAGCTTTTGCAGTCATTGAAAAACCCCTACCAATATAAACTTAACATAATCTAAGTGCCAAATTATACTATTGCTATTGCTTTCGTAAGTCGAAATCGGGACAATCTAAAAAAAAACTAAGCCCGATGATATTCATCTATATTATTAGCATGTGTAAAACTTTAAAGCCATCGGCTTGGGTGCAACAAACGTTCTTCATTAGCTTAACAATACTTTCTTGCATCCCTGCTCATGCTCAGATTATTCCTGATAATACTTTAGGTTCGCAAGGTTCTCGCGTAACCCCAAACACTTTGATTAAGGGTGCATCTTCGGATTTAATTGATGGTGGCGCCACTCGCGGAAGCAATCTTTTCCATAGTTTTAGCGAATTTAATATTAATGATGGGCAAAGAGTCTATTTTAGCAACCCCTCCGGAGTAGTAAATATTTTCACTAGAGTCACTGGTGGAAGTGCCTCAAATATACTCGGAACATTGGGTGTAGATGGTGTAGCGAATCTATTTTTGATAAATCCGAATGGAATATTGTTTGGGAAAAATGCCAGTTTAGATGTGCGAGGTTCGTTCGTTGGCACAACTGCGAATGCGATTCAATTCGGCAATCAAGGAGTTTTCAGTGTCACAAATCCTGAATCTACACCACTATTAACTATCAATCCTTCAGCGTTACTATTCACTCAAGTCCAAGCGAATGCAATTATTACGAACCAATCTCAAGCACCCGCAGGTGTGAATTTGGTTGGGGTTGATGTGACCGGGTTGAGAGTTCCAGATGGTAAAAGCTTACTGCTTGTTGGTGGTGATATTAATATCGATGGCGGTTCTCTACGAGCTTATAATGGCAATATTGAATTAGCAGGATTATCCGCACCAGGAATAGTTCAATTAAATACAGTAAATAATACTTTTAGCTTGAGCGTTCCAAGTGATATACAGCGAAGTAATATATTTTTAACTAATGCTGCGGAGGTAAATGTCAGAGGTTCTGATTCTGGCAGTATTACTATTAATGCTCGAAATTTGAGTTTGGCAGAAGGTAGTAAACTCCGAACTGGAATAGATACAGGATTGGGAACGCTACAAAGTCAAGCTGGCGATATTACAGTCAATGCAACAGAAGCAACAACTTTAAGTGATAGTAGTTTTATTGCCAACGTGCCGCAACCTAACTCTATTGGTCAGGGGGGTAATATTAATGTCACTACAGGTTTACTGACTCTTAAAGATAGCAACATTAATGGTAATACTTTCGGGAATGGGAGTGCTGCTAACATTTTTGTCAAAGCTGGTGGCATTTTTCTGAATAATGGAATCATCGTCAATAGCGTACAAACAGGAGCAGTGGGGAATTCTGGGAATATTCAGATATCTACCAACTCCCTCAAAGTAACTATTAAGTGCAGTCGCTGCAGGCATTGGTAAAGGCGGAAATATCGCAGTTCAATCTGGAAAACTATCTTTATCTAAAGGTGCGGTCATATCTTCCAGTAGTGGCGGACAGGGAAATGCTGGAGATATTAATATTAATTCTGGTGCTGTGCAGTTAAATGAAAGTGTAATAGCATCTGTCACAAATTCTAGCGATGGCGGAAATATTAACTTAAAAGCCGCAGATTTTTTACTATTGCGCCGTGGTAGTGCTATCTCGACAACAGCCGGATTTGCTTCTTCTGGCGGAAATGGTGGTAACATCACTATTGATACACCTTTTATTGTTGCCGTACCAAAGGAAGATAGCGACATTGGCGCCAATGCATTTACGGGTAATGGTGGTAATGTTAGCATCACT
>NZ_JBXXZH010000458.1:0-3641 GCF_059640475.1 Calothrix sp. CBUCES-K 9914 | reverse complement strand
TTTTGAATTTGGTCGTTTTTTGCCTATTTCAGCGGGCGCCCAAATCCTGAAACAACGAAACCTCGTTCAGCAATTGAGAATTTTCTCAACTATTTGCTCGATTCAAAAAAACCTACCCTTGAAAGCCTTATTAAGGGGGGTTGGGGGGATTTTCTAAGTCTATAGTTTAATTTTATACTTTTCAAACATCCTCTAAAATTCTCTTGCACGTTTGGCAACTTCTTCTCGACTCAATAGTATAGCCTGCACGAATTTGCTCCTAATTTCAACAACATGTTTAAGAGATTAATCTTATTGTATTCAATCACGAACGTTCACAAATTCTATTATTATGGCGCTCTATAACAAAACCCAATTGAAAACAATGCCGTTGCCGCAAGCGCCGCTACCGTGCGAATATGATTCCAGAGCGTCCAGCTGGCAAGGTAACTACTCCACAACTTTACACCATCAGCACTACCTGGCTCGACAGTCGCCAGCGCTTCGTTTAGTGGCACATTGAATATCACTGTAACGCCAAATGTACCAATAAGATATAGTAGACTGCCGAGGAGCAGATAGACGGCGCCAGGTTGATGCCATTTTAGTGGCAAGGTGATTAAAAAAAAGATACAAGCCGCAGTCGTTCCTAAAAACGGCGCCATAAACAACGGATTGATTACCGTAATATTAATAGATTGCATCGCAGCAATACCCTGCGTCGGTTGAAGTCTGGCAAGGGCGTTCATTACAAAGGATGAGAAAGCAAAAAAGACCCCAGCCATTAGCCCGCACCCCAGTACAGAGAAAAGCTTTAATGCGAAATAATGTTGTTGAAGATGCGCCATGACCACCTCCTGGCTTAATTACTATTCCAGCTTAAAAAAATAACTTATGCTCGGCTATCTAATTCCTGTGCTACTAACACAATCTTGCTGCCAGTTGTTAATTGGGAAAATCTGCAGTTACCCAAAAGTGAATACAACGCTAACTAGACGGCTGTTTAGCTAAAATAGTAATTTCGTATTGAAAAATTAGAGAAAAGCGGAGCCTCAACCGTGTTTTTACTGTGGCTGTTATGTTTCTATTAAGCCAGAATCAGCATAAATATATTAAAAATTAGCGCAGTAAAAACATATCTCACATCTTGCACCTTCTCAATAAGAGTAAGGTGGGCAGTGTCTAGGGTGTTGACTTTGTTAAAATTTGAGCGTTTTTTGGTACTCTTGTACGTGACTTTAAATTTCTCGTCAAAACCCTACTTAAACTAAGATTTCCGCCATTATAACTAGTCACGTTTTTTGCATGAACGAAATTCCAAAAACGGCACAGAGTCAACACCCTAGGCAGTGTCCACCTAGCCCTGTCAAGGTGAGCATAAGTACTACGGATTTATAAGGCTTTTAGCCTCGCACTGATTAAAATTTGAAAGCAAAAAATAAAATTTGCGCTCAATTTTATATTTCAGAGTTGGGGGCACAACGTAAAAATAAGGCTTCGAGCTAGTACCCAACTGGTACACCTTGACAGGGCTAGCAGTGTCCACCCTACGCTAAAATAGATGTTACAAGCTCTTTTATTCTCAATAAGCTTGAGGTGCAAGATGTCAGATATGGTTGCTGAGGTGCTAAAGCCGAATGTGCAGGACTTGCAAAAAGATGTAGTCGAACTGCTAGAAGGAATTAGCAAGTTGATGTACCGCGCTAGCTCCTAAGAAACACATCCCACCGCAATAGATTTGGTAGGAGCGTAACGATTTAAATTGGCGCTTAAATTTTCATGGTAATTATCACGCTTGATTATCAAGAAACAGCGCGCTCCAATGAGTGTTTTCATAACTTACAAATGAATTGGGAGTTAAACCGTCACTTAGTCATGCGTTGATTTTAAAGTAACCTTCTATTACTGAGGTAATGAAAGCATCTTATGCAGCGCACTGTTCCTCGCTAGTTGTAGGTTGAGCAACTAAATCAAACCCCAAAGCGTGAGCTTTTTTCTTTAAGTTGTTCAGCATACGTTCATGGTATTTTTGTTCATAAGCATCAACACCTGGGTCTGCATAGGCTGCTCCAGATGTCCACAGACGGTAGAAAATACGTGCGAGTTTGTGAGCAGCAGCAGTAATTGCCTTTGGCGCCCCCATACGAGATTGCATTCGTCTGAAAAATCCTCCCAAGGCAGAATTGCTACGACAAAGAGTTTGTGCTGCCATACGGAAAGCATTGGCAGCTCGATTAGCAACAGGGCGAGTTTTGGAGCTTTTGACTTTGCCGCCAGTTATGCGACTACCAGGGCATAACCCTAGCCAAGAAACGAAATGTTTAACTGTAGGAAAACGAGACGGGTCTAATCCGACTTCAGACAATATAACCAGCACAGTTAAAGCTCCTAAGCCATTGATTTGAGTAAAATCTACGCCAGTGATGCGGTATTGCAGGAGTACGTAAATCAAATTGAGGAGCATTTCCTGGTTGCTTTTTGCCACGACGTTTTGGTTTACCAAGAGGGTTAATTTTGACATCTACTTTATCTGCAAACTGAGATAAACACTCCTCTATTCGAGCATCACACTCAGTTATTTGTGTCTGGTAGAATTTATACAGCCCTAGCTCTTGGGACAAAATAAACACAAGTTCTGGTCTATAATCTCCAGTCAAAGCTGCAGCAATAGCAGTAGAACTTGCTCTAATATGTTCGTCTTTTAATTCAGCTAACTTCTTAGGGTCACGCTCACCAGCAATAATGGCACTAATAATTGCCATACCTGTAGTACCTGTAATATCACTAATAACTCGATGCAATTGTATGTTCATTTCAGTCAGAGCTTTTTGCATCCTTTGCACATGAACACAAGTACCTTTAATTAAGTTGTCTCGTTGTCGCATGTAACTACGAAGAACACAAATTTGATCCTCTGGGCGCTTCGGAACCTGCCAATAGCCCGTAAGTATGTAACTGTTGTAACCACTGACAATCTAGTACGTCAGTCTTGCGCCCTGGTACAGTTTTTACATAGTGAGCATTAACTAGTCTTACTTCAAATCCTTTGCTTTCCAAAATTTGGAATACTGGTATCCAGTAAACTCCCGTCGATTCCATTGCTACAGTTTCAATTCGACAAGATTTTAACCAGTTAGCCATTGCATATAAGTCAGCAGTAAAACAGGCAAAACTGCGTACAGAGTCTTTATCCCTATCTGTTGGAACACTTACCCAATGTCTGTCTGCACCAATATCTATACCTGCTGCGTTCACGTTAATTAGTGGTAAATTAGGATTTGGCAACTTTGGTAGCGATTCTGATTTACTCATGGTGACCTCCGTCATCGCAATCGCATTTTTTTACAGCAGAATAAGTACCCTAACCTGAGTGTGGTGCCCAAATCTAATCTCCGCGCACGGGATAATGATAGCTTAACCATCACTTCACCAATAAATTCACCTTTTTCACTCAGAACCACGCTTATATACGGGCGTAATTAACACCACTGATAACACGGTTTTGACTGTCAGGGTAACTACTAATTATAGTTGTAATCTCTAGAATTTTCCTTAGTACCCCTTGTGTTTCTTTCATATATTACTTGCGGCGTAGCCCGCTAGTCGGAGGCTTATATCTTGCACCTACACCCGCGCTTGGGTGGGACTATACGAACAAAGCC
>NZ_JBXXZH010000457.1:0-3657 GCF_059640475.1 Calothrix sp. CBUCES-K 9914 | reverse complement strand
GAGTAAACTTCCATCTGGTTTATCCAAAAAATGAATATCGCTTCGCTGAACACCTAAAATGCTTAATGCGGATTCCGCTTCTTGCTTCCGGAGTTTTACAATCTCGTCTTTAATATCTGACTTGAAACCACCATTACCTTGTCCATCAGTCAAGAATACAACTGTAACAGGTATAAGTTGCCTCCGCTTCAGCGCAATCATTCCACCACAACCAAAAGTTTCATCATCTTGGTGAGGAGAAAATACCATCGCTGACTTTAAGCTCAACTCCAAAGGTTGACTACGGAAGCGCAAAATCACATTATATAATAAAGCTGAGTTAAGATATTGCATTCGTTGCAACAAGTTCTCAGGTAAGAACTTTTGTATTTCTTTTAAACGTTTTTTTATTGTCATAATCGAGAGTTAATATTATGTAGATTTTTGCAGTTACCTAGGTATGGTAATTTTCATGTCTTTTATACAAAACATAAATTTTTTATTCTCTTTTACCACCCTTTTAATTTATAAACCTTTTTCACAGGAATTACAATCACCTGAATTTATCATTTTTCGTGTAGACAGTATTGCAATGAAACTTTTGCTCCAAAAGCAGAAGCAGTATTTATTTATTTATATATTTATATATTTATAAAACAAATTTGATTAAAGCCGTATAACAAAAAACTATTTAAGTCATTGCTTTTTATCTTTTGTAAAATTATCAATATAATGTTTATATCTGACTTTTCACGGGATGTGGAAAACGCTACGTAAAACCTAACCCCCCCAACCCCCTTCCCTACTCGACCGTGTACACACATCTTTTTATAATTCTTACATTCCTTCCCTTTGCCTACTTTGCGTACTTTGCGGTTCGTTAAAGAATGAACCACAAAGCCCGCTCTCATTGGCGAACCCGAAGGGAGAGGTTTTAAAGATGGCGTGAAAAGTCAGTGTTTAGATAAATTCAAATAAATTACGCAAAAACAAAATTTATTCATTAAAATTTCATAATCAAGATAAACATGTTGTGTATATTAATCGGGTTCTCTGTATCTAAACTATCGAAAATTAATCCTTTTTCTCCTAAAACCTCTCCCCCAACCTGTCTTTTACAAGGGTCGGTATGCAAACGTACTCCCCCTTCCCTCCTATGGAAGGAGGTTGGGGGGTTAGGTTTTTTCCAGATAACGTGAAAAGTTAGATCAGATTTCAGCTAGAATCAAAATTAATTAGGTAGGTAATGTATGATGGCTAGGAGACATGTTTAGTTGAAATAATTCTAATTTATACATAAACTATCAAATATATATATCAACAGGATTATGTTTACTGTAAATTCATCGAATCTACATGTTATTTTTAAAAATAAATAATTTAAACTTTACTTGATTTGGAGCGTAATTTTTGATAAAATTAGTTATGCAAAGCGCAAAAGCTTCAACTGACTCTATAGAATAAGGATGCTACTATTTGAAGAGCAATTACTAAATCGATTTTACGGTGTAAGTATGCTTGTATTGAGTGATATGAGTATACAGATAATATAAATATATACCAGTAGTTACAGTAAACCTGGATTAATACCCTAGCTTCAAAAACGGTATTAATATATATGAGGTATGAAGCGGTGTCAAATGGATAAATATTGAGGAAAATCGGTGAACGGTAGCGATAATAATGTTTTGAAGCCTATATCAATATTGTGTGTAGGTGCGGGTTGGTTTCCAAAAACGCCTGGAGGGTTAGAAAGGTATGTTTATGATCTGACGCATAAGTTAGCAGCATTTGACCAGATTGAACTTTGTGGTGTTGGGTTGCCAAGAGATGCCGATAATTTATCGATAAAGTTAACAAACCTAGCTGCTCCTGATGCGCCAATATGGAAGCGTATGTGGTCGTGTCGCTCAAATTTCCGCGCGTCGCGAACTTTTACACCCGATGCCATCAATTTGCATTTTGCTTTGTACAGCTTTCCGATATTAGATTTATTACCAAAACAAGTTCCAATTACGTTCAACTTTCATGGCCCCTGGACATCAGAAAGTGTACAGGAGAGTGGAGAGACGCGAATTAGTATTTTGTTAAAGAAGTGGTTAATTGAACAGAGAACTTATAACCGATGCGATAGATTTATCGTTCTCTCAAAAGCATTTGGTAAAATATTACACCAGCAATATCAAATTCCTTGGGAAAGGATTCACATAATTCCTGGTGGAGTTGATACGAATAAATTTCAGCCTAATTTATCTTCCACACAAGCGCGCGAAGTGCTAGGCTGGCCTCAAGACCGTCAGATTTTGTTTACATCGCGTCGTTTAGTACATCGTGTAGGTATAGATAAGTTATTGAATGCGGTCGCAGCAATAAAACCAAGAAATCCAGATATTTGGTTAGCGGTTGGTGGAAAAGGTTCAATGCTTGAAACTTTAATTGCTCAAGCAACCGAACTGGGTCTTAATGACCACGTTAAGTTTATTGGATTTTTGCCTGACGAGTTATTACCTCTAGCATATCAAGCTGCCGACTTAAGCGTAATGCCCAGTCAATCATTTGAAGGTTTTGGACTAGCTATCGTTGAGTCGCTAGCTTGTGGGACTCCAGTTGTTTGCACACCAGTTGGTGGAATGCCAGAGATATTAGAACCATTCTCACCTGAATTGATTTGTGCTTCGACAAGTGACACTGCAATAGCAGAAACTTTAGAACACGCATTATTGAAAAAAATTACAGTCCCCTCACTCCAACAGTGTCGTGAGTACACAACTGCCAACTTTGACTGGTCTAAAATTGCGAGACAAGTACGCGCGGTTATGTTAGAAGGTAAACTTTCCTGATTCAAATTGCTTTAATTCTTCCCAAAACTCTTTTTGTAATGGTTCTGGCAATACCATTACCTTATCGATAAATTTATACAGGTTACGGATATCTTGCTCCTCGAATTCCTTTTCGTATAATTGTAAGGTTAATTTGGTTTTCCAGATTTTGCGTAACTCAGGCGCCTGTGAGGTATCTAGTGCTTTTAAATGTGCCATTATAATCGTAGCTACGGGGTTCTCACTTTGTTCCAATTCTTCCCAGCGCTCATTGAAATCTAAAAGCTTGAGGTTTTGAAAGCGAAAATCTAAGCTACTACCAAAGCCATGATCGTAACCAAATTGTTCTGGGTGCCAATTTTTGTCCTCATCGCATAAAATCACCAAAGTAAAAGGATGTTGATCATATCGCTCAAAAATGCGTCCAGTTTGAGTAAACATTTTTCTTGGCAAATGTTCAAAGTATTCTCCTTGAACTTGGAGGTGTATTATCACCCATTCCTCTTCTTCTTGATTTAGCCAGACACGAACTATTTTACTAGTGTACTCTCGGCCGGGTTCAACATCCCGGTTCATTTGCTGAAAATCCCTATTTAAGAACTCATATGGCAGTTCCATATCAACTCTCGCAGCAATATTAGGGAGGTACTTGATCATATCGATAAAATACGTTTCTATAACTTCTTTCCAGGCATTCTCATAATCACTACGTTTATGATTAGTCATAAAACAGACGACTATATATTTGTAGTTTTAGTTTATATTAGTAAATTATACAGTAATAGTAAAGTGATATGAGCTTAGATTACAATCAAATTTTAGCAGAATCAAAAGATGTAAAAACTCAACCCAAAAGACT
>NZ_JBXXZH010000456.1:0-3677 GCF_059640475.1 Calothrix sp. CBUCES-K 9914 | reverse complement strand
CCAAATACATCTTGGTATTCAACGGTGTTTAACAGTGCGCTAATAAACGCTTTGATACCTTGCGTTGCCAAAATTTGGTTGTATTTACGAATTTCCTGTTGGTTTTGCGGCGCCCGTCCTAAGAAGTGTTTTGTACCTAACTCGATTACCTTAGTATTGGGGTAAGGTGTATAGAATTCTTTCAAGTACAGGCTCGAAGAACCTAAACCTTCAATAAATTCTTTAACGGTAATTTCCCCGTTACCTAAACGGCTTTCTAATACCTTAAATTCACGAGACGAAGCTACATAAGGTGCAATATCACGCTCGAAAATCTGACGGTAAGCTGCACTGATAATAGTTTGTACAGCTACTTTGTCGCGAATACCAGATACAAGCTTGAAGATTTTGGTTTGTGTACGCTGCTTCGAGACACCTTGGTTGGTACGGAAAGCAACATCGGGTTCTGTACGAGCTTCTGCTGGAGTTCCCAACTGCACAAACATTGGAACTTCTTCTTCTTTTGTAATGCTGGGTGTAATATCTTCACGGATACTACCAACACGCAAGTTACGTCCAGATTGTCCAGCAGGTGTTAGATAACGTTCGTATGGAACAGTATCTTCACCGAAAGCTTGTTGATACTCTTCAGTATCAAGAATTGCATCAATTAATGCATAGAAACCTTTTTTCGCACAAATATCAAAGTACTTGTTAGTTTCTTGGCGCCCATAAGTAGGACGACCTAACAAACGACGGTGGATGTATTCAACCGATTTCATTACGTACAAACCAGTCCAGTACATCTTGCGGAAAACATCCGACTTCGCTAACGTGCGGACAAATTCCTTAATGCTAATTTCGCCGTTTTCTAACTTGATTTCTGCGACTTTCTGACGCTGACCTTCGTATACTTCGCGTCCGAAAACTTGTAAGTAAGCAACTTTAATTACTGCTTGTGTAGAGCTTTCAGAGAACTTAATGTTTGTACCTGCTTTCGATTTTTTACCGCGAGTACCAGGTAATTGGTCAAGCTTGAAGACTTTGGGACCTAGTGTACCAGGCGCCACACCGCGAGCGCGAGGGTTACTGTTTTGGTTATTAATTCCTGGTCCCTGGTTGATTAACAAACGCTTGGTATCTTTACCAAAGAATGCAGGACTGCTGCTGGGGTTGCGCGTTTCTTTCGGGAAAATAGCGCCAAATTGAATTTCCAACGGGTCATTACCAGAACCATATGGATGTTGGTCAGGTAATGGTTGATTGTACGACGCAAAGGTTGTTAGGAATTGCGGTACTTTTCTAAACGGTGCGCTGTAATTAAATAAGTCTTGCTGTGGTCCCCAGTTACGACATTCTTGAGCTTCTTGCCCTAAACCGCGTAGATAAGGTACAGTTTCTTCACCAAAGTAATCTGAATACTCCTGCGAATCTACTAAAGCGTCAACAAGTCCAGATAGACCTTTTGAAGAAACTACCGAGAAATAGTTTTGCACTTCCTCGCGTGAAGAAGGTCCACGACCTAAAATATGACGGAATGCCAATTCTAAAGCGCGACTATTAATATATGGGTCGAAGAAGTTTTTGCGGTAAAGCGGAGATTTGCAAATACGACGTACAAACTCTTTCATTGAGATGTCGCCGTTTTTGACTTGTGACTCTAAATATGATAGAGACAAGCCATAAGCGCGCGTAATATCACGCTCGAAAATTTGTCGATATGCCGCTTTGATAACATCGTTCTTTTCAACTGCCGATAATCCTGACTTCATCACGAACTTCTGGCGCCGTTCGGAAGCATTAAAGTAAATTTGTGGCAGTTCCAAACCTTGTTGGTCAGAAGAAGGACGCTGACGCACTTTGGTTGATGGTGTAGGAGCTTTGAATTCGCTAATCAATACATCCATGTACTGGCTAACAATTTCCGTCGCTTCCGCGTCAGCACGGAAATAACTTAGCGACGCTCCCTTTATTTCTTGTAGCGCAACAATTGTTGCTTCTGTAGAACAAGCGTTTTCAATGATTTCCCGCAAACCGCGTGTATTTACAGCGATAATGTTTGGGTCGCCTGCAACAATTGCGTAAGTTGCATAACGTAGAAACCAGCTTAAGTCACGTAGACTCTTCGCCATGTTCGATGGACCATAGCGGGCAACGTTTATTGGTCTAAAACCTGGAGGAGTTGGACCAGTTGAAGCAGTGTTAAAGATTGAACGTAAATTTTCAAAGAAACCACCACGACTTTCAACGTAGGTTACGTTTCCTAGTTCCATCCCACGACGTACATCAACTATCGAGGCGCCTAGTGCCTCCGATACTGCCATCGCCACTTCTGGGTCTTTGGGCTTTTCCAAGAAAGCCATCGGCGTACCACCGACAAAAATTCGGTTCGCAGCACGCGAGACTATAATCTCAGAATTATCTGTCAGAGTTTGGGCTATCGCTAAACGCTTGGCGCCGGACGCAAAGTAGCTAGCCAATTCATTCAGTTCACCTGTTCCCAAGAAACGGTCTTGCTGTTCGGCTTGGGAAATTGTCGATAATGCTACAGTTTGATATAGTTGCGGGCGCGCAACCGAGCTTCCACCACTTGCCTTAACACTCATCGGATTTCTAAAACTCCCATCATTATTTTTATGTGTTAAGTCTGGCGCTTTGCCTAGGACTTGACGTTCAGCAACTTTTGTGTTGCCCTTTGTCTCCTACAAGCTGCCAGAGAAAAAAATTAACCCAGTCAGCTTTTAGATTAGAACGTTTTGTGGTTCTACTGTGGATTTATTAAGAAGTATGTCGAACTTGTAACCTAAATGTATCAAGTTAGAACAGTAACTACTTTATTTTATCTGAGAAATTAACTAAGTTTTGTAAAGATAAGTAACAGATATGCCAGTCATAGACTTTGCTGATGACAGCACTTGGTTTTTATTTATGCGTAATTTAATCGGTTTCAGGCGCCGTTATGAGTGATTCACGCTCTTTGGATGTAATATTTGATGTAATATTATAATATTTTAAGAAATTGTTACAGAACAACTGGTTATTCCGGAAATACGGAGATAAGATTGAAGCTACTAGTAATGAGTACAGGTTAGTCCAGGCAAACACTACTGATAGCATATGCGTTTGAAGTATAAATTCTTAGCCTTAGCTGCTTTATCTATCGCGGTAACACAAAGCATCACTCCAGCAAAAGCGTTATCAAAACATAACGTAAAGTCGTTCGTGAGATGGGTTCACAGCAGACCTGTTAAGACGTTACAACAAAATAACACCCTAGCTCAAAGTCATAAGCGTAACCTTTATAATTACACAACCTTAGCCTCTCAGCCTGAAAAGTACAAAAAAGAAAGCGTGCGTAGCAAAGACACAACGGTAAAATTTAGTAGATATAAGGAGAAAGCTTTAAAGCTTATATTAAAAATGTACGGTGCCCGTTCCGATGACCGCAAACCGTAGCACAGTCATCTTGCCTGTGCCGTGTCAAGTAATTATTTTTAACACGTCTGTCACAGAGAACACAGAGAGTTCTACCTGTAAATCAGCTCATACCAATTTAATATGAAGCTGCAACGAATTAAATCCCCCCAACCCTAGGGTGTTGATTTTGTTCTAATTTAGGTAGAAATCGCTCCTCCCTATTGTTGTGTTCAGTCGTAAAGCTCAAAACCCTGATTATTATTAGCTTTTTACGCAGGCGC
>NZ_JBXXZH010000455.1:0-3848 GCF_059640475.1 Calothrix sp. CBUCES-K 9914 | reverse complement strand
CACGAATACCAACTTTGTTATCATCTTCCGGTTTTAGACCTACTAAAAGAACTAAAGACTGATGCTTAATTTGCACTCCTAAATCTAAGAGCTTGATTCTCTCCATGCTACTATCTTCAAAATTCCTGAGAACAGGGGATAAATCATTAACTCTTATCCCTAATGCTTCAAGCGGTTGCCAATCAGGTTCAAAGATATTTTGTAGCCAATCCCTTAAGTTTACTACTCTTTTTTCTACAGAGTCAATTAGTCTTTTAACTGGATTTATTTGACTAATATACTCCGGAAAGTCTGCAAGTGTTTGCAACTGGTTGATATATAAAACACCTTTCTTTTCAGCTACTGTTGCAGCAAACCCCAGAATTGTTGCTTGTTGTAATGATTCATTAAGATGTACAACAATATAGCCTATTCTGTCTGACCAAACGTCTGCTGGTACATAACAAACCTCTGCATCTGATAGTACTGGACGACACTCTAATTTACCGTAGTCTTTTACTTCTAAATCTGCTACATCTGTAAAAGTTGACATGACTTTATCATGACTATCACTTTCTTGCAAATCTGTGTCTAATCCCATACATTGCAAATAAAAATTTACTGCATGTACGGCTAAAACATTATGATAGACTTGTTGAACTTTTTCGGGAGTAAATTGTGCCTCAGATAGCTGTTGCGCGATTTGATGCGCTGACAAAGACAGAGGAACTCTAAAAGTTAATGCTTCTATCATACTACTAATTCTCATGATTTAAAAACTGCCTCGCTAATTAACTAAATTTTGGCATTAATCTTGTAAGTATTCCACAAAAAGAGGGCTAAATTTTTTGAGACTACGATTGAAAAAACAGGAAAGGGTTTGAATTGAATCTATTTGCCATTGTTTTGCCAAATATTCCCAGGTTTTACCCCCCCACACTTTTTCCAACATCATAACTTTAAAGTTAACATCTGGGCGCCCTACAATGTGTGCTTTACTAAACACCCCATCTGGGTCTTCTTCAATAAAATTCCGCAGTTCTTGAGAATTGGAAACAGCTTCTTCTTTTTTCCAAAATCTTTCTAAAGTTTCTGCGTTATTGAGGAAGACTATTTTACCTTCAGACTGGTTTTTATTGGTGATGTTCCTGAGAATTTTTGGTAACTTTGTGATGCCTTGTTTCATATATTTATTTTGGACATCACTGAATCTTTTAGGTAATAAAAAATTAACCCAAGCCATTACGTTATGGTTGGGGTTATATTGGTCAATATGATGACAAATGTATAGTAGAGTTTCTTGAATTGCCTCTTTATATATATACTCATAAAAATCAGGTGAAAATGAATAAGAACTTCTGTAGGGATGGTAAAAACTATCTGTTATTTGAAGAGCTTCAACTAACAAATTTAATACTAACCTTCGTTCTTTACTACCAGGTAAAGCTTGTTGAGCTTCTTGGGCTATTCGATTAATTATTGTATCAGTCAATATTGTTTTCAAAGCTGCATCCCGCAGAGAATTTACCCATTCTTTTATTGGTGTACGTTGTGGATTATAATTATTTATCTTCTCGCTAACATCAAGCAAAAGTTGCTGTTGCAAGTCCAAAGAAATTTGTTGAGCAGTAGGAGAAATTAGTTTTGACGGACTACGAAGTTTGTGCGAGCGCAGAATCACATTAACTAGTTCATTAAGAGCTTGTTTTCGTTCTTGACTTTGTATTGGGTGCTTTTGTACCATATCCACCAACTGTTGAAGTTGGATATCAGAATCAGTTAAGCCATTTGGGAAAGAGTTAACCATGCTATATTGTTCCAAGCTTTCAAGATACTGCGTTAATCAAAATAGTGTTAATTGATACAGAGCAATCTGATAAGGTTAGGTACGTATATCACACTCTCAGTTAATGAAGAATGAAACTTTGAACCTATAACTGTATTTCCGACTGACTGGCAAAAGTTTATGCAGGGCTTTCTTTTTTTTACAAAACTTTACATACAATTAAATTGATATTGGCCGGAATACTTAATTGTTAAAAATATCTTAATCTATCCTTAATTCGATAACTTTACCATTTCACGAACATTCCCACTTATCCCACCTACACCTTGATTAAATTCGCGGTCTTGTTCGCATACTCGCATAGACAAACCATTTTCAGCACACAACACAATTAGTCCTTTCGCGTTAACTTGTTGTGGTAAAAACTCTAAACGGTAACGCATTAACAACATTGCCAAAATAATTTTGATTTCCATTATCGCAAATCCGGCGCCGATACAAACGCGCGACCCAGCACTAAAAGGATTATATTCGTATATACTTGGCTGAATTTGCTCCCATCTCTGAGGAACAAAACGCTCCGGCTCTGAATATATTTCAGGTGCCCGATTAGTATGATAAATACTTACAAAAACTTCTGTCCCTTTTGGCAAATCATAACCACTTAATATAGTATCCTGCGAAATAACACGACCATTCCAAGGAACAGGTGATAGTACTCGCATACTTTCTTTAATAACATGCTCTAATAAAGGTAGCTGTTGTAATTGTTCAATAGTAGGCCCCTCACCATGTAACACACCATCAAGTTCATCAAGTAAGTCAGCAGCAACTTGGGGATGTTGGGAAAGTAAAAACAAAGTCCAAGTTAATGCATTTGCACTTGTATCATGACCAGCAAAATAAATAACACCAAGATGTCCAAGTAATTCATCATCAGTTAGCGTCATCCCATTTTCAGCATCTCTAGCTTGGATAAGCATTGAAAGAACATCACCGTTATCAATACCAGCAGAGCGCTTTTGCCCAATGGTATCCCGCATAATAGTATCTAGTTCAACGATACCGTTAAGCAGTTTATGGTAAGGAAAACCAGGGATATCAAACGGAAGAGCAAGAACTTCTGGACTACCATATTTACCAAAAACTTCTTTTAACAGCGCTGTAAACCTACCACTATTTTCACTAAAATCCATTCCAAATAAGGTTTTAGTAGCAATACGCATCGTTAGGCGCCGCATCAGTTCAAGAGTATTTACGACCTCACCTACTTGTAATATTTTTAGTTCAGACTCAGTAATTGCCACCATATCATCGCGGTAAGCTTCGATACGTGACTTGTGAAAAGCAGGCATTAGAAGTTGCCGATGTTGACGATGTTCGGCGCCGTTAACACCAAATAACCCAACAAGAAAATGCCTAAAAGGATGAGTACGTGGAGAATCATTCCGCTTACGATAAATATGTCCACTCAAAGGACACTTGTGATATATATCATGCTGGCTAGTCACTTCCCGAACAACCTCGGCGCCTTTTGCTAACACCGTACCCGGACAATTAGGATATGGTGAATATACATTAGTACCACCTCCTTGGGTCAAAGCCACAACCGAGCCATATTTTTCAAACAACCGACTCGATAACTTAATAGAGTCGCCAACAAAATTTAAAACCTGGCTAATATGTCCGAACAGTGGAGACACGGGGGGACCAGGTACTGTTATTTTTCGCTCAATGGTATTTGCAATCATGATATATATTTTACAATTTTGTTTCGCTTGTAGAGAGTGGTGATAGTTCACCTTAAATGTAGTATTGGTTACAACTTACTTTTTTAATGTATAAATTTAGATACTTAAAATTAAAGCGAGGATGAATTAGCCGCAATATATCCTCGCTTGAAAAACAGACTGCGGCACCGAAATTCTTATGTAAATTAAATAATAAACATAGCTCAAACAATTAGTGAGATGGACATTCTGCCGTCCCTAAACAAAACTTATAACTTCAAATATACTTACTGCCGCATTAAATCAGCAAACCGTTTTAAAATACTAGCAACAGAGTATAAATCATTCTGGCG
>NZ_JBXXZH010000454.1:0-3852 GCF_059640475.1 Calothrix sp. CBUCES-K 9914 | reverse complement strand
TGCGGGTATTGCCAAAATGGTACGAACGCGCGCTCTTAAAGCCAACATTGGTAAACCCCTATCCCCCCACAGAATTAGACACAGTGCAATAACAGCGGCACTGGACGCAGGTCAAAGCGTCCGCGAAGTACAGAAATTGAGCCGACACAGCAATCTAGAAACATTGATGATCTACGACGATAACCGCCAACAGCATCAGCTACAGGTGAGTAACGTCCTAGCTGACTTGGTTTAAACAGGGCGCCAATTCCGAATGTAGGTTGGGTGGAGGAACGGAACCCAACAAAAAACTCGTGCTTAAAATTAGGCGCCTGCACAAGCAATTTTATTACATATTAAAACTCTATTCGTACCTGTTAACTATTAAAATCGGTACGGAATTATAAAATTGTAGTACGAAAAAGTAATTTATTCATCAATAATAGCTTAATAATATTACATTGAGAAAATATTGAACTAACATAAACTTACGTCTGTACCTGAAAGAACGGGGTTTTGTACCTCAAAATTAGGTGAAATTTGTACCCAAAACAGCGTGGTAGAAGGTACAAAGTAACAGTATTTTTAGTTTCAGGCAGTCTCGTACACAAATTTTTTACCCTGGTACTGGTACTAAAAATGACGAAAAATTTTTTTTTTCATAGGGACATAATATACCCCCTTAAAAAAAAAATTTTTTGAAAATTTCCTCAGTACCACCCCCAAAACGTACCGTAACTAGGTACGATTTTCTCTTAAATTTGGCAGGATTTTGGCGTTTTGTAACTGAAAAAACAGGTACAAAAAAGGGGTAAGCACATTTTTTTGTACCTTCACTGTACCTTTGTCAGTATGAGTTTTTACCGATAATTTTTAAACGACTGTTATTCATGTTTATTTAATATAAACTAAGCGAAAATATTGAAGGTATCTTTTATATTTTTGATATAAAAATACAAGTTAATAATTAAATTTTATCTACATAAATTCCCCAAATTTTTATTAACTAAAATGCTTATTAATAACGAGCTAAATAAACAGTGCAAAACAGTATAGTATTTTTGAACTAAATTAACAATGTGATTAAATGTTGATTCCGGGAGGCGCCTCGACTTGAGCTATCTCAAGTTTTGGATTTTTTAGGATAGTAAAATTTCTGTGGTGTGTTTTCAGGAATGAGATTTAATAGTACTGTAGTTGTTACATAAATTCCGCAACAATCAGTAACATCACTATGACTGGACTGGAACCGCTTGCGCTCAAAGTAGCTGAAGAAGGCGCCAAAAGCTTGGCTGGTATCGTCGTCAAATTTGCTTGGAATGGTGGAGGCGATTTAGTCAAACGGATAAATTTTGGCGATAATATTCAGCAGGCAGTTTTCAATGCTTCTAGAAAGTACGTGGAGAATTACGCGGAACGCCACGGGAAGCTCAAAGTTTTGGGGATGCGTGAACCTGTAAAGCTTGAGGATGTGTATACAGCGGTTCAGTTTTTAGGGGAAGAAGGAATTATAGCGTTTGCGTCGATAAATAATTTAGAAGAGGCTTTTCGCCAGTCACAAACGCGCGGGTTTCAATCCTCGTGTGAGAAACAAGACGGACTAAAGGTTGCCAACTCAAAGCAATACTTGATGGTATTGGGACAACCTGGTGCTGGTAAATCTACATTTTTACGGCGCCTGGGTTTGGAAGCATTGAAGGGTAAGAATAATGGATATGAGCATGAGTGTGTTCCGGTGTTTCTGGAACTAAAGCGATTTACTACAGGTAAAATAAATCTGGAACAGGCAATTATTCAGGAGTTAGACAACTGTGGTTTTCCTCAACCTTCAGAATCAGCTAAAAAACTTTTAGAGAAAGGTAAGCTATTAATATTACTTGATGGTTTGGATGAAATACCAAATCAACAGTTAGATAAAGCGATTACAACAATTCAAGATTTTGTAGATAAGCACTCACAAAACCGTTTTATTGCTTCGTGTCGCACTGCGGCTTATCGTAGTGGGTTTCAACGGTTTAATGATGTAATAATGGCAAATTTTGATGACGAGCAAATCGAGCAATTTATCAATAACTGGTTTCAATCAGAGCAAGATAAACAGGTAGATACAGCACAAAGATGCTGGGAATTATTGCAGCAACCAGAATATGATGCGACTAAAGAATTAGCACAAACACCGTTACTACTAACATTACTATGTTTGGTGTTTGATGACTCTCAAACCTTCCCTAAAAATCGAGCAGTACTGTACGGTGAAGCACTGGATGTTTTATTGAAAAAGTGGGCATCAGAAAAGCGGGTGCAACGTGACCCTATTTACAAAGATTTAAGTTTGAAACTCGAAGAAATGATGCTGGCAGAAATTGCCAGTCATAATTTTGTTGAGAATAAGCTATTTTTCAGCCAGCGCGAAGTAGAAGCACAAATTAGCAAGTTTCTAGCAAATAACTTGAATGCACCAAAACACCTAGATGCGGGCGTAATTTTGTCAGCAATTCAAATTCAGCAGGGTATATTAGTGGAACGCTCTTTTGATGTACTTTCATTTTCACACTTAACGCTTCAAGAGTATTTAACCGCGAGTGGACATAGTAAGTAGTAATCAAATTGAAGGGTTGGTGAAGAATGAACTTACGAATACACGTTGGCGAGAAGTTTTTCTCTTAGTTGCAGGATTAATGGATAGAACTGACCAATTATTACTTTTGATGGAAAAACAGGCGCCTTCTTATATTAATACTCCGCGCATTACAAGCGTTGCTACGTTGGGCATATGAAGAAACTACGGGTTCTGCGGCTGATATTAAACCTTTAGGTAAACGTGCATCAGCGATTGCCTACGCTATCGCTTACACCAGAGCATACGCCATTGCGGATGCCAGGGCATCGGGCAGAGCATCGGCCATCACCGATGCCTACGCCAAAGCCCACGCCATTGCCTCGGTCAAAGCCTACGCCGATGCTATTGCCGATACTATTGCCTCGGCCAGAGCTTACGCTAATGCCTCGACCGACACTATTGCCTCGGCCGACACCATTGCCGATGCTGAAACCAGAGCCTACGCCGATGCCTACGCCGATGCCTACGCCAGAGCTTACGCTAATGCCGATGCCAAAACCTACGCCATCGCTGATGCCTACGCCTACGCCGATGCCAATGGCATCAATAAATTTATCAACTATGCTCACAACCTAAAGAATCTCAAAATATTTAAGAATATAGACTTGACCATGCTAATCGACCAAATGGAAGCACTCAAGGCGCAAGTTCCTGGTAATGATGGCTCACAGGAAGTGCATAATTTATTTGCTAAACGCCTTATTGAAATATGGCTTCATGCTTTCAAGCTTACTCCGGAAATGGTTAATTTATCTGAAAAAGAAATTAAAGCACTAGGCAATTACCTCTATGTCAATAGCCTGATTATTAAGTGTTCATATGCAGCAGTGCGACTGGCGCCACGTACTTGGGAAGGAATTGAAGAGAGAATGTTAAAGATTGATTAGTAAGGGCGCCTTAACATCCTTACCCATACGAGTAATTATCAAGACAGGCGCCCGCTTTAATACCAGTTATTATTGAGCAGTTGCAGGTTCTAGCAATGCTTCTAGTTCTGCGAGTAATGATTCGAGTTTTTTCTGTTTATCGGGGTTTTCCCAGACTTTGAATTTTTTAGCTTGTTTGTATGCGTCCTCTAAGCGGATTTGTAGTTGGGGTTGAGAGGATTTGGGTTTTTTGGATAGTACTTGTTTACGGACTTCTAGAAGTGATAATGACATGTCTATTGTGTCTTCTAGTAGTTGCTTTCGGTCTTCGAGTGAAGAGAGCTTGTTGATTTCTTTGGCTTTGGTGTATTCTATTGTTCCTGTGCG
>NZ_JBXXZH010000453.1:0-3913 GCF_059640475.1 Calothrix sp. CBUCES-K 9914 | reverse complement strand
CTACGGTATTATTTTTGTAGTTCTGTTATGTAATAAATTGCATCTTTGTAGTATTCTGTTTGACCAGTTTTTTGATATATTTGTGCTGATTTTTGAAAGTCTTCTAATGCTCCTTTTTTGTCCTGTAATTTTCTACGCGCGAGTCCACGGTTGTAATAAGCATCACCATCGTTAGGGTCTACTTTTAGAGCTTGGTTGTAATCAGCAATTGCTTTTTGATTGTCTCCTAAGTGATAATATGCAAGCCCTCTGCTGATATAGACTGAGGTGTATGTAGGGTCAATTTTGATGGCTTGATTGTAATCGGCAATTGCTTTTTGCGGGTCTTTTAGTTCGTTATAGGTATAACCTCGCGTGGAATAGGCTAAAGCAAATTTTGGATTAATGTTGATAGCTTGAGTATAATCAATTATTGCCCCTTGCTTGTCTCCAGAATATCTGCGAGCAGTTCCCCTAAAATAATAAGCTTCGTAGTCCTTGGGTCTGAATTTAATTGTTTGGTCAAAATCTAAGATGGCGCCTTTGTAATCTTTTGTTCGTGTACGAGCCAAGCCTCGATTAAAATAGGCTGTATCGATGTTAGGATTTAGTTTAAGGGCTTGGTCATAGTTATTTATTGCTGCTTGGTCGTCTCCTAGTTGATAATAAACAAGACCTCGGTTGACATAAGCATTAGTGTAATTTGCATTGATTTTAAGCGCTTGACTGTAGTCAGCTATTGCCCCTTGTTGATTTTTAGATTCTCTATAAATGTTTCCCCTATTGTAGTAAGCTTCGTAATCCTTGGGGTTAATTGCAATTGCTTGAGTATAATCGGCAATTGCTCCTTTCTCGTCTTTCAATCTTCGGCGTGCTAACCCACGATTATAATAAGCATCGCCATTGTTAGGGTTTACCCTTATCGCTTGGTTGTAATCAGATATTGCCTTTTGGTTATCTCCTAATTCGTAATAAGCGAGACCTCTATTAAGATATGCTAAATCAAAGTCGGGATTATATTTGATAGCTTGATTATAATCAGATATTGCTTTCTGTTTATCTCCCAACTCATAAAACACAAAACCTCGGTTATGGTAAGCTAGTGCATAGTCAGGTTTTAGCTTAAGCGCTTGGTTGTAGTTGGATAATGCGAGCTGTTTGTCTCCTGTTTTGCTAATGGCTAAACCCCGATTGAGATAAGCTTGGGCGTAGTTTGGATTCAAGCGAATTGCTTCTGTATACTCAGCGATAGCACCCTTGTAATCCTGATTGTTATATTTTTCATAACCTTTAAAAAATGAGTCGTCTGCATTTGTTTTTGCAGCAACTACATCTGAGGGACGCACTCCTACGTCAACCCCTATAGCTAACATTGAACGTAACGCTGAATAAATAGTCGTTCCTAAACCTGTAATGATTTTAGCCTGATTTTTATCACTGACTCTTTGTTCATCGACTCTTCCGTGAATTCCAATGAGTTCCCCTTGTTCGTTGAGAACTGCCCCTCCGCTCATTCCTTGTACTGTTTGAATACCACTATATATGATGTTATAACCATCGCGTTGCTCAAAACCTTTTGCGCTAACAGCATTCACTTGACCTTTGTTGAAAAAATATTCGGGGTTAGTAATTACTGCGGTTCGCGCTGGAAAACCTGTTATATATACTGTTGCACTAGCTGTGGTTTGATCAGAATTACCGATTTTAGCAATTTTGTACGTGTTGCTACTATTAAATTCAACAGTTGCTAAGTCGAGTTTTGGTAGCTGTTTGATATTATTGGCATTTATTGAATAACTTTGCCTATCTGGTAGTGTTACTTGCAAATTGTTTTGATTTTGAACTACGTGATAAGAAGTGATGACAGTGTAAGTGTTGAGCGCGCGCTTAATGATAACTCCAGAACCAGCATTACTACTATTTTTGCTGTCAATAATTTGTACGGTAATTTCTCTACCCATTTGTTGAACTTCTTGTGGGGAAAGCGCGCGTGCTGTTTGCGATTGAATCAAAACAACCGAGGCGCCAACTAATACTGAAGATAGTGTGTATAGTTTCATATTTAGTTATTTATCTTGTTGATATTCTTCTATACTGTCTTGCTGTCAAAATAGTTAAGTTGCTATTTTTGAAGTTCTGTTACATAATAAATAGCATTTTTATAGGAATCGGTTTGACCATTCTTTTGGTAAATCTGTGCTGATTTTTGAAAATCTTCTAATGCACCTTTTTTGTCCTGTAATTCTTTGCGAACGAGTCCGCGATTGTAGTAAGCATCGCCGTAATTAGGGTCAATTTTTATAACTTGGGTATAATCAGCTATTGCTCCTTGTTTATCTCCCAAATCATCGCGGACAATGCCCCGATTATAGTAAGCATTAGTATAGTTAGGTTTAATTTTAATAGCTTGGTTATAATCGGTTAGTGCTTTTTGTTGGTCTTTCAGTTCGTTATAGGTATAACCTCGTGTGGAATAAGCTAAAGCATAATTTGGATTAATTTTGATAGCTTGAGTGTAATCGATTATTGCCCCTTGCTTATCTCCAGAATCGCTGCGAGCATATCCTCGGAAATAATAAGCTTCATAGTCATTCGGTTTGAATTTAATTGCTTGATTAAAATCAGCGATGGCGCCAGAGTAATCTTTCGTTCGCGTGCGAGCCAAGCCTCGATTAAAATAGGCTATATCGATATTAGAATTTATTTTCAGTGCTTGATCGTAGTTACTTATTGCTGCTTGGTCGTCTCCTAGTTGATAATAAATAAGACCTCGGTTGACATAAGCATTAGTATAATCTGGATTAATTTTAAGTACTTGACTGTAATCGGCTATTGCCTCTTGTTTGTTTTGAGAATCTCTATAAATGTTTGCTCTATAATAGTACGCTTCGTAATCTTTAGGATTGATTTTTATTGCTTGAGTGTAATCAGCAATTGCTCCTTGCTCGTCTTTTAATTGTTGGCGTACTAACGCACGATTAAAGTAAAGGTTGCCATTGTTGGGGTCTACCTTTAGAGCTTGATTGTAGTCAGATATTGCCTTTTGGTTATCTCCTAATTCGTAATAAGCAACACCTCTATTAATATATGCTATACTGGAGTCGGGATTATATTTGATAGCTAGGCTGTAATCAGATATTGCTTTTTGTTTATCCCCCAACTCATACAGCGCAAAACCTCGGTTATTATAAGCTAGTGAATAGTTAGGCTTTATCTTGAGTGCTTGGTTATAGTTGGATATTGCCCCTTGTTTATCTCCTGATTGGCTAAGGGCTAAACCTCGGTTGAGATAAGCTTGGGCATAATTGGGATTAAGGCGAATAGCTTCTGTATAATCAGCGATAGAACCCTTGTAGTCCTGATTGTTATACTTTTCATAACCTTTAAAATAAAAGTCATCCGCATTTGTTGTTGCGGCAACTACATCTGAGGGACGAACTCCCACGTCAACCCCAACAGCTAACATTGAGCGCAACGCTGAATAAATAGTCGTCCCTAAACCTGTGATTATCTTACCTTGATTTTTATCGCTGACTTTTTGTTCATCGACTCTTCCGTGAATACCTACAAGTTCCCCTTGTTCGTTGAGAACTGCTCCTCCGCTCATTCCTTGTACTGTTTGAATACCGCTATATATGATGTTATAACCATCGCGTTGCTCAAAACCTTTTGCGCTAACTGCATTCACTTGCCCTTTGTTGAAAAAATATTCGGGGTTAGTAATTGCTGCGGTTCGAGCCGGAAAACCTGTTATATATACTGTTGTGCTAGCTGTGGTTTGATCGGAATTGCCGATTTTGGCAACTTTATACGTTTTAGTACTATTGAATTCAACAGTTGCTAAGTCGAGTTTTGGTAGCTGCTTAATACTATTCGCATTTATTGAATAACTTTGCCTATCTGGCAGTGTGACTTGCAAATTAGTTTGATTTTG
>NZ_JBXXZH010000452.1:0-3939 GCF_059640475.1 Calothrix sp. CBUCES-K 9914 | reverse complement strand
GGTGGGGGCTTGTACCCCCCAGGCAATTAATCAATTATTAATTTGCAATTACCTTCGGTCAAGGTTTTATAGCAGTTCCTATTCAAATCAAGTACGCTTTCGGACGGGCAGAGATGCCCGTTCCACAAGATTTTTACTAACTTAATTTGTACCTTACTTGCTTGAAAAATGCTATATTAACTTAATCTTTACGCACTAGCTTCTTAAAGTAACGATAATTTTTCATTGTCGAAATAATCATCAAATCTGACAATCCAACATGGTCATTTCTGACAATTTCTTGGTCGTGTGGGTAAATTGATTGAGGTTTAAGATTATTTTCCTGAATAGTCAGAAACCGCTTTGCTAAATATAACTTTTGTTTCGACCCAGATTCACACCAGCGATAGTAGGCAGGAATAGCAACTTCTGTAATGAAATTACGCCATCGTAAACATACTTTATCAACTGTAAAATCTTCGGCACGCGCTCTTCCGTTTTTGACCATAGCATGATATAGACTTTTATCATCGCGCAGTCGTTTGAGCGCTGTGATTATCTCTTCTAATGATGCAACTTCAATATAGTCGAGTTCGCTACGACGTTCTGCACGGAATGCTGAGTCACCGGAAACAATAGCTGGAACTCGCGCGTGCCATGAATTATAAAGCTTTGACGCTGGTTTATATTTATAGCTTTCCTGAAATTGGAAGTTACGCACAGCAATAACAGCATCCATTTGGCTGTAGTCGTTCCATACGTTTTCACCCATAATATGCCAGTGTAGCCCAAGTGCTTTCAACTGTTCTGACCATGTAGGGTCTTTTAATTCGGGTGCGATATTCTTTTCAATACCGTAATAACCAACGTTTACAAATTCATCACCACGAGTTAGGTCGCGCGGAATTAAGCCAGGTTGGCGCCAGTGTGGTATAAAGTAATAGCCTCCGTAACCCTCAGTAGTACTAACTTCTTGCTGATTTTGGACTATATGTAATTGTGCGTAAGGATGAAAGTCGTGGTCGGCTTTCATACATACTATCAATTGATTTGGCTTGGGTTGCAAATTAAACGGGAGTGAGTAGCGATGCGCGAAAATAATACCTGACGTAGGTAAAGTATCTACTAACTGACATGAAAACCCTTCTGCCTTGAGTCGAATATAAGTTTGTAACGACCAGTTGTAAACAGCATTATTTGGTTTGCTTTCAAAAATTTGCCATCCTTTATCAGCATCTTCAGGAATTTCCCAATCGGGAAAATCGACTTTGGGAATATAGAAATAAACTGGTGGAATATCTTTCATATTTGTCTATCTTGTTATCTATCGTGCTACCAACTTTTTAACTTTGCGGTACATTTGCATCGTCGAAACAATAACCGAATCTTGAACTCCAATATGCCCATTATTTACTGACTCCAACTCATAGGGGTAATATGGATTGGGTCTGAGATTATTTTCTGTAACAATAAGTTGCTTTTTAGCTAACCAGAGTTTTTGTTGTAATCTCGACAATTCACACCATCGATAATACGCTGGAATTGCAGTCTCAGTGAAAAACTTCTGCCATATTCCTATCAAGTTTTCGGTTGAAAATTTTTCACCGCGTACCTCACCGTTTTTCACCATTGCTTGATACAATTCACTGTTGTCCCTTAAAAGTTCTAGTGCTGCAATTATTGCATCAATTGATTTCACCTCAATATAGTCAAGTTCGCTGTGAAGCTCCGCGCGAAATGCAGAGTCTGGACCCAAAATAGCTGGTACACCTGCAAGCCAGCTATTGTACAATTTTGTAGCAGGTTTATGCTTGTAATTATTTTGGACATCTTGCGTAAAACTACGCACAGCAATAACTGCGTCTTTGTCACTATAGTCATGCCAATCTTTTTCAGCAACGACTTCCCAATTTAAACCCATTGATTTGAGTTTTTCTGACCAAGAAGAGTCTGCCAGTTCTGGCGCCAAACTTGCGTTTACACCAAAAAAAGCGATATTTTCAAACTTATTACCCCGATTTTTGTCGCGTTTAATCAATCCCGGTTGAGACCAAAGTGGGATAAAATACGCATCTGTAGACCGATGGACATCTTGAGGGTTTTGAACGACATGAAGTTGAGCATAGTGGTGAAGCTCACAATCTGCCTTTACACAAATAATCAATTGCTTTGGCTTTGGTTTTAGATTAAACGGTAAATCAGTACGCTGCCCAACTATAATACCTTCATCTGGAATAGTTGATGTAAATTGACAAGGAAAACCTACTTGTCTTAAGTAAAGAAAAGTTTGTAATATCCAGCAGTATGAACCAATAGCGAACTTAGAGCCAGAGCCACTTTGGCGCATAAAATTTGTGAAGCCAGACCAGTTAATATCGGCATCTTCAGGAACTTGTTCCGCAGGTATTACTTGCGGATGCATATAAAAATAAATTGGAGGAATATTGTTCATGACTTTAATATTCAGGTTTTGATATTCAGGTTTTGATATTCAGGTTTTGATATTCAGGAAAATATCTAAGAATTTTCCCGAAGTTTATGATAACGGAAAATCTTATGGAAAAAATCGAATAATTTTTGACTTTTTGGTCCACGAGACTGTTTATAAAGCAGAAATTCAGGTAGAAGTATCCGCATTAAATAAGCCAGGATATAGCCAAGCTTGCTATTTACTTGTAACTGTCCGTCAAATAGTGCAACCGGATAATTTGCAACTTGCGCTAGTCTGAAATAATTTTTTCTATCTTTCTCGACTAATGTTTGTTCGAGCCAATATTTTACCGCAGGTTCGCAATATTTTTGAAAGAGAGCGTTTTTAGGGCTTTCAATTTCATAGAACAACACATAGTCATTCTTCATATACTCCCAATTGCTGCTCATATTTGTCTCATGCTTTGTGTAATAGGCGCCGACAATTGGTGTATACACAAAATTTACGCCTGCTTCGAGTAACTCCAAAGCAAAATCCCTATCCTGCAAAGCTTTCAAATTACTATCAAAATTTTTGGATAGTAACAACTCCTTTTTAATCAACATGCACTGTTGTAACACCGGGAAAGGAGACTTTGCCAGAAAATCAGGTAAAAGTAAACGTTGTATCAACTGCTCACGAGTTAGTGAACCGATGATATTAGGTTCACGACGCAGAATATTTTGGTCATGTTCGAGAAACACGCGCTCGTAATCACAGTAAAATATAGTATTTTGATTATCTAATCCTTCTAAGTAGCTCAACTGAAACCTGGTTTTATCCTCATTGATCCAATCATCTGGGTCTAAACATTGTATCCACTCACCGCGCGCTTTTGAGATTCCGTAGTTGCGCGCGGAAGATAAACCACCGTTTTCCTTGTAAAAATACTTAACTCGCGAATCGAGAGCCATTAACTTTTCTGCGACTTCACGAGTATTATCTTTAGAACCATCATCAACTAAAATGCACTCAATATTACTATAAGTCTGTGCCAAAACACTCTGGACACACTTTTCAATATAACTAGCTCGGTTATAACAAGGCAAAATAATCGAAACTAGGGAAGTCATATTTAAAACAATCCTAAATCATAAACAGTTACTGATACATTAAAAATCTAACCTACTCGCTACTGAAACTCTACCGAGAATTTACTGTTGTCAAAGTAAATATTAACACAGATAATTAAATTAATGTATTATTCTCTTTCCTCTGTATCTCTGTGCCTCTGTGGTAAAAAAGTAATTTTAATCACCACAAAACGCGGAGACACAGAGATTTTATTTTCGTGTTAATATACAATGAGTTAATTACCAATCAATCAACTTTAGCTCGCCATCTTGAATATAATCTAGTATTCGATTCAGTTGACGGCGCCCACCATCACTGACATTACTATTACCAATAAGAGCCGTTAGTAAGGAGTGGTCATTACGGCTGTATTTTTTAGAAAAAATAATTTTGTCTGCAAGTTTTTTAACATTTGT
>NZ_JBXXZH010000451.1:0-3972 GCF_059640475.1 Calothrix sp. CBUCES-K 9914 | reverse complement strand
CACAAAAATCTTGGCTCATTGCCTGTGTTTGCTCAGATTTCATGGCGCCCACACTCTTAACTTCAATATAACAAGCAGGCTCAGTATTTCCCGCAAACGTCATCGTTACATCTGGTTCAAAAGCAGTCATGACATACGACTCTGGTTTACCTGTATGTTGTGCCAACTTTGCCGAAAGACCTTTGAGCATAGTTTCAACGTTAGATTTTGCAGGCTCCGGAATTGATGTTTGAATTTTAATTAAAGGCATAATTGAGTTTGGATTATGAACGGAATAGGTGAGTATGTTCAGGATGGTAAAGACGGGAACGCGCGCTAACTTCCCCAAGTGCCGGACTAACTATATATAGTGTGGTGCGAGTCAAATTTTCCTCGCGGGTAGAGTTTGCCATTTGCTCAAGAGGAACAACCACTATTTTCTCATCATCCCAGCCCAATCGATAGCAAATTCCGACAGGTGTATTAGCTGGGTAGTGTTTAAGTAATTTTACCTGAGCATTTTCAACGTGACGCGCGCTCAAATATAAACACAAAGAAGCTTGATGCGCTGCGAGCAAAGTTAGTTCTTCAGTTTCAGGAACTTCTGTACGTCCGCTAACGCGCGTCAAAATAATTGTTTGAACTAAACCAGGTACTGTTAACTCAGCTTTAAGCTTTGCTGCGGCAGCTTGAAAGGCACTTATACCTGGTACGATTTCAAAATTGATATTGGCTTGGGCTAAAAGCTGCATTTGTTCGTGAATAGCACTGTACAAACTAGGGTCTCCAGAGTGTGCGCGTACTACTAATTTTTGCGAATTTACCCTGTCAACCATGACTCCGAGAATTTCTTCCAAGGTTTGACGTGCGGTTGGAATAATTTCAGCATCCTCTCGACAAAATTCTATAATCGCAGGTGGGACTAAAGAGTCGGCAAATAAAACTACATCAGCACATTCTAAGAGATTTTTCGCTTTAATTGTTAACAGTTCTGGGTCTCCTGGCCCTGCACCAATTATATATACCGTGTTTTTTTGGTAATTATGATATTTTTTATTACTTGAATATATAGTAGATTCACGCATATTTTGATAAAATTGATTATTGTAGAAAAATTTTTTTTGAAAAAATTCAGTAGCTTTCCGGATGATGCTCCCATATATAGTAGAAGTGATTGGTAGATGCACCCTGGTTAAGCCCTAGAGAAAACTCTGGGGCATTTTTTATTTTTAGGGGACGGCGCCCCTAATAGATAATTGTTGTAAAGCTATTCCCTATCTTCAATTTCCTCGTCTACATTCGAGACAACATCGGGTAAAGGACGGTTTTTAATATAAAGCCACCATAGTCCTGCTAACCCTACCGTAATTCCTGTCAAGCTAATAACTTGCGCTATTCGTAAAGGTCCAAGCATCAAGCTATCGGTTCGTAACCCTTCGATCCACAAGCGACCTAAGCTGTATGCTGGAAGATAAGTTAGAAATATTGTCCCAACTTTTAACTTTGGCTTACCCTGCAAACCGCGAAGGAATAAGGTTAATAGTAACGCGAGTACTCCTAAATTCCATAGCGACTCGTACAGAAAGGTCGGGTGAAAATATTCAAAGTTGAGCAAATTAGCTGGGCGCCGTTCGGGTGGGATATATAATTTCCAAGGTAAATTAGTTGGATCACCGAAAGCTTCAGAGTTAAAGAAGTTCCCCCAACGTCCTATTGCTTGTCCTAAAATTAATGATGGCGCCACCAAGTCAGCCATTTGCCAAAACGAAACTTGTTTGAGCTTACAGAAAATCAGTGCAGCAAGCGTTCCACCTAAAATTGCTCCGTGAATTGCAATACCACCTTGCCATATAGCTAAAATACGCTCAGGATGTCTAGCGTATTCTGACCACTCGAATATAACGTAATATAAACGCGCGGCTGGAATGGCGCCAATAACCAGCCATATAGATAAATCACTCAGCAAGTCAGGGTTTACCTTGCGACGCTTCGCTAAATACTGCGACAGCATAACACCAATAAGCACCGCACTCGCAATCAACAAACCATACCAGCGAATCGTAATTGGTCCAAGTTGAAACAAAACTGGACCAGGGGAAGTAAATTTAAATGCCAAAGGCAATATGGGAAAATAAACAGCCATAATCAATAGTTAGAAGTTAAGAGTTAGGAGTTAGCAGTTGTAGAGACAATAGTTAGGTTACAGGTTAGATTGTAGTTTGTGGGTTGGATCAAGTGAAGCGGAACCCAACATATTATCTATTTCTATCGTTGAGTTTCCTCTGATAGTAGGCAATCCACATAGTAATTAGAATTATATTACATGAATTTATTTAAGTATAATTCATTATTTACCTGTAAAAATATATTCAAATATGCTGATACGTAGTTTAATCGAATCTCACTATGCAAAGCAAACTAAGTTCTTTGAACAGTCAGAAGGCTTTCAACACTTAGTATCAGGTGTAGCAAATATAAAATTTTATGATGAATTTATTGCGAACCTTTGTAAAACCCATCTCAAAAGTCCTCAAATACTAGCATTTCTTTATGCAGCGGCGCCTCCGACTGTTGCAAATAGTATTCAGCATAATATGCTAGAGGAGTTAGGACTTGACGCTGAAGGTATTTGTCATCCTGATTTATTGCGGAAGTTAGCTAGTGCTGTAGGATTGCATAATGCCAAGCAAGCACAAATAGAAGCTTTATCGCAGGCAGAACTACACAAAATGTGTTCTGAGCCAATGCTGTATGGGACACTAAAAGAACTGGCACTATCTGTATTGTTAGAAGTGACTTGTTTTGAATGGATGCTGTCACGTCTTTCAGGAAAAATAGGAATAGCTCTGCAAGAATACCGAAAACTTGATAGGGAAAGCTTAGAATGGTTTTTTCATCATTCGGAAGTTGATATTCGTCATGCTGAAGAAGGTTTAGATTCCGTGGTTAATTATGTTGAATATTACGGTTTTGAAATTGATGACTTAGAAACTATCATAAATATAACGTTTAGAGAGAATATATTTATCAAGCGATACTTTGGAGAAATTGCGCTAGCTCTAGAAACGGAGATGTTGTCATGAAAATTATTGAAGCAACTCTATTTGCGCTAAAAATTCCTTTTACAGAATCTTTCTCTCATAGCACCAAATCAAGAACTTACTCAGATTCCATCGTTGTTAGATTAAAAGCGGCAGATGGTACAATTGGTTATGGTGAAGCTGTCGCGCGTCCCTATGTTACGGGAGAAACTGTAGAATCTTGTTTACAGTTTATGACTTCGACAATTTGGGAAAATATCAAACACATTGATTATCCAGAGCCAGAACCAGATATATCTTGGTTATATAAAATCAGCGACACAATTCCCACGGCAAAAAGTCAAGGTGTTATTGCGTTTAATGCAGCTAAAGCTGGTTTTGAGTTAGCTTTAATCGATTGTTTACTAAAAAGTCAAAATTTATCCCTATCTGCAATTTTACCACCCAAGCGTAATACTGTTATCTATAGCGGCGCCATTACATCAAGTTCAATAGAAAAAGCCGTCCAAAATGCCAAATCGTTTAAATTATTCGGTTTAAAACATATCAAAGTGAAAATAACCGGAGAACATGACTTTTCGCGTCTCCATGCAATTCGTCAAGCAGTAGGACAAGAAACTTCACTAAGAATCGATGGTAATGGTATATATGATTTTGATAGCGCCGTTGCAGTATGTCAACAATTAGTAGAGTTAAATATTGATTCTGCCGAACAGTTGATCGAGCGTAGTACACCACAAACTTGGGCAAAACTCAAAGAAATGGCGCCTATCCCCCAAATGGTAGATGAATCACTAGTTACAATTAAAGATGCCAAATCTTTAATTGCAGCACATGCGTGTGACTTTTTTAACTTAAGAATTTCTAAATGTGGTGGTATTGCCCAAACAATAAGAATTGCACAATTAGCCCAAACCGCAGGAATAAAAATCCAACTCGGATGTCAAGTAGG
>NZ_JBXXZH010000450.1:0-4020 GCF_059640475.1 Calothrix sp. CBUCES-K 9914 | reverse complement strand
AACCACCGGTTGTAGTACGGTAGCGGTCGTCGATGAGTTCTGCAACGACTTGACCGTTTTGGACTTTTGTTCCTGGTGTCGCGCGTAGGTTGAATACTTGGTTATTTCCAGTTGTTACCAAATAATTATTACGACCTTGTGTGCTTTGGGAGGTAACTGTTGCGGAGTCAAGTACTACCGACGCGGTAATTATTTCAATTTCTCTTGTACTCTTACCTGGTTCAGCTTGTGGTAAACGTACTACACCACCATGTACTGTTGTTAACTGGGTTTCTGCTAGAACACCGTTTGTTTCTACGCTGTCACCTTCAGATACAACTAGTTCGGCACCGGGTGGTAAGTTATATACGTCACCGGATAAAATCCAGATTAATCCACCGCGCGATGCTGTTGTGGTTGTGTTACCTTGACGGTCGGTTTTTTGTTCGGCAACGACTTCATGAAATTTAACTTCACCAGCTAGGTCAGTGGCAACGTCTTTTACGGCTTTTTCGGTGTTACCACGTCCACGTCCAGGTAATAAGACTTCTGCTACCAGTTGTCCGACTTTTACTTTTTGACCACTGTTGACGTAAAGTGTAGAACCTTGGGTAATGGCAACTTCGGTAACGGTTCCTGCGCTATCCTCAATTGTAATATTACCGTTGGTTTCTACCATGAGAGCATCTTCACCGTGACGAGTACGATAAGGACGTGTTCTTAGTTTTTTGGTAAACTTAACGGCACCTTCGTGTTCGGAGCGTACTTGTTTAGCAACCTCACCTGTGAATACACCACCTGTGTGGAAAGTACGCATGGTTAACTGGGTTCCAGGTTCCCCGATACTTTGCGCGGCAATGATTCCCACTGCTTCGCCCAGGTCTACCATTTTGGCGTGTGCTAAACTCCATCCGTAACAATGTTGACATACGGAGCGCGCGGCTTCGCAAGTTAGAGGAGAGCGAACAACAACTTCGGTAACACCAGATTTTTCGATACGCTTACCTAATTCTTCCGAAACAGGTGTGTTACGTTCGGCAATAAGTTCTTTAGTTTTGGGGTGTACAACCTTTTCGTTTAGGACTCGTCCCATCAAACGAGTTGCCAAAGGAATTAAGGTTTTATCACCTTCGGTCATTGCTGATACGGGAATACCCCGGTCTGTACCGCAGTCAATTTCCCGAATAATTACGTCTTGGGATACGTCCACCAAACGACGGGTAAGGTATCCTGAGTCTGCTGTACGTAAGGCTGTGTCAACTAGTCCTTTACGGGCACCATAGGAGGAAATAATATACTCAGTAACGGTTAAACCTTCACGGAAGTTGGTTTTAATGGGTAAGTCAATAATTTCCCCTTGAGGATTTGCCATTAATCCCCGCATCCCAACTAACTGCCGTACCTGAGAAATGTTACCTCTGGCGCCAGAGAACGCCATCATATATACAGAGTTGAGGGGGTCAGTACTCTTGAAGTGGCGAACAACTTCGTCTTTGAGCGCTTCTGAAGTTCCGTTCCAAGTATCAATTACTTTTTGGAAGCGTTCCACTTCAGTAATTTCCCCACGAGTATAACGTTCCTCAGTTGCGCGGATTTCTTCCTCAGCAGCTAATAGTAAGTTACGCTTAGTTGGAGGAACCATCAAATCATCAACACTGATGGATACCCCTGCTTTTGTGGCATAACGAAAACCCAAAGTCTTGAGTTTATCAGCCATCACCGCAGTGCGCGCGGTTCCATAATTAATAAACGACCAAGAAATTAAATTCCGCAGTTGACCCTTGTCAACTACACGGTTGCGAAAAACGTGCTTTTCTGATGCCATAATAATAAGTTAAAAGTTTTGAGTGCTGAGTACTGAGTGCTGAGTACTGAGTGCTGAGTATTAAGTTCTTCTTATACTCAGCACTCAGCACTTTCCACTCAGCACTAACTTGCGAGTGCTTCTTGAATCGCTTTATTGTAGATAACGCGACCTGGAGTTGTGCGTATATACTGAGAAATTAGATTTCCCGACTCATCTTCCCGAACACGGCGGAATTTGTACATTTTGGTTACAGTTCCGTCTGGATTAGATGTTTCTTCGACTGGTTGAGTGTCTGGTTCGGGTGACTCAACTTCACCGTCAAATCTAACGTATATGTAAGCATGGATATCAACTTGTGATGACTCGTATGCCATGATTACGTCATCAAGCGAAGAAAAATACAAACCCTTGCCCTTTGTGGCATTTGGATTTTCTGCGGTTAAATAGTATGCTCCTAATACCATGTCTTGGCTAGGCGTAATAATTGGTCTACCTGTGGCAGGTGACAATATATTATTAGAAGCAAGCATCAACAACCGTGCTTCTGCCTGTGATTCCAAGGAGAGTGGTACGTGTACCGCCATTTGGTCGCCATCAAAGTCAGCGTTAAATGCAGGGCAAACTAGTGGGTGTAATTGAATTGCTCGACCTTCTACTAATATTGGTTCAAAGGCTTGAATACCCAAACGGTGTAGCGTTGGCGCCCGGTTAAGCATTACTGGGTGTCCTTCGATAACTTCTTCGAGAACATCCCAAACTTGTGGGTCGTTACGGGAAATTAGTTTTTTGGCAGCTTTAATGTTATTAACCATGCCGCTACGAATCAAGCGGTTAATAACAAAAGGTTGAAATAATTCGATTGCCATTTCGCGCGGCAACCCACATTGGTGGATGTGCAACGAAGGTCCAACTACAATTACAGAACGACCTGAGTAGTCAACCCGTTTACCAAGTAAGTTTTGACGGAACCGTCCTTGTTTACCTTCAATGATGTCAGATAATGACTTCAAAGGACGGTTATTGGCGCCTACAACCGTGCGTCCACGACGACCATTATCGATGAGCGCGTCTACTGCTTCTTGTAACATCCGTTTTTCGTTACGGACGATAATTTCTGGCGCCAGAATTTCTTGTAAACGTGCTAGACGATTATTACGATTAATTACGCGACGGTACAAATCGTTTAAGTCACTAGTTGCAAATCGTCCACCATCAAGTTGCACCATTGGACGTAAATCAGGTGGAATTACAGGAATAACCGTCATTACCATCCACTCAGGCTTACTTCCAGTCGCGATGAAATTGTCAATAACTCGTAGACGCTTGATTAACTTAGCTCTTTTCTGACCTTTGGCTGTGTTGATTTCTTCGCGTAAATCTTCTGCTTCTTGCTCTAAGTTAATATCGGCAAGTAACCTTAATAGCGCTTCGGCGCCAATACCAACTTCAACACCAACAAGTTGAGAATCTTCCGCATAGATTTGGTCTTCGATTTCCAACCACTGGTCTTCCGAAAGTAGCTGCTTGTAGGTTAGAGTTTCCGCATTACCTTGACTTAATACAACGTAAGAGTTGAAATAAACAATTTGTTCTACATCCCGCAACGGCATATCAAGCAGGATGGAAATATAAGAAGGAATACCTTTTAAGTACCAAACGTGAGCCACTGGTGCTGCAAGTTTAATGTACCCCATGCGGTGGCGCCGAACTCTCGACTCAGTAACTTCCACACCACATCGTTCGCAAACTATACCACGGTGACGAACACGTTTATATTTACCACAGTGACATTCCCAATCTTTCGCTGGACCAAAAATGCGCTCACAGAAAAGCCCGTCCATTTCTGGCTTCAACGTTCTGTAATTAATCGTTTCTGGTTTAGTTACTTCTCCAACGACCTGACCGTTAGGTAAAGTTCTTTCACCCCATACACGAATTCGTTCGGGTGAAGCCAAGCCGATTTTAACGTAATCGAACTGGTTGTTTTGTCCTGGTCTCATTTTTATTTACAGTTGAAACTTAACAAGTTGTTTAAACACACAGGGTTTTTAACTGTGATGTGAGGAGTATTCAATTTTTTAGTGCTGAGTAGAAAGTGCTGAGTGCTGAGTAGAGACCCGATGTTCCTCGCGTCTGTACGAGTTAGGAGTTAGGAGTTAAAACTTCTTTTTACTCAGCACTCAGCACTCAGCACTCAGCACTCAGCACTCAGCACTCAGCACTCAGCACTCAGC
>NZ_JBXXZH010000449.1:0-4105 GCF_059640475.1 Calothrix sp. CBUCES-K 9914 | reverse complement strand
TCACAAAGGTGAAGAAGTCGGGGAAAAAGTTAAACGTCAAAGCATTTGGTATTGTAAACACAAAGCTAAGAAGCGGTTTAATCATTGCTGTGATAATACCTAAAGCCGCAGCAGCACTAAAAGTTTTATCAGGAGTATCAATTTCAACTCCAATTGGAAGTTTACTGATGACAAAAAAGCTGGCTGATGTGACTAGCCAAGCAATAAAAATCGATGTAATACTCATTGCCATAACCCCTGAAACGTGAATGGCGACTGGCATTTGATAATATCAAATCGTAGCCAAGAGGCAGATTCTCAATCATATAACTTTGCCATTGAATCTGAAAGTTATTATTTGTAAATTTGCCTAACCATTTCCGCTACTAGGGAACTATTTTTAATATTTTTATTTTTTGTCATTTGTTTTTTGTCATGCTGAACGCAGTGAAGCATCTAGTGTATACATTGAAACCCTAGATTCTTCGCTACCCTACCCTTCGGGATATCCTTCGGATAACGGCAAAAGCTTCGCTTTGCGCTCAGAATGACAGTGTGAGTGACAGTATGATTATTATTAATTTGACCTTTTTGGAGTCGAGTTATTTGTTTTAGGAGCTTGTTGGGGTGCTGTAATGCTGGGATTAACATTTGGGGCGCCTACTCCAGGTGCATTTCCGCCTTGAGTTGGAATTTGCGGAGCTTGGTTTGTTGGTAAGTTGGGGTTTAAATTACCTTGTGGATTAATTTGTGGGTTAACTTGTGGAATTTGCTGGTTCGGTGGCACCACAGTATTAGGTATAGTTTGATTGGGTACAGTTTGATTGGGTAAGACTGGGGGTGTAGTTGTTGGCTGGTCGGCACCACCAGGTATAACTCCTAAAGAAACACGGTCGCCACCAACTTGCCTTAATATATCTAGGGTTTCAATCACATCGTTATAACTTGTCCCACGCGATGCATTCAATACTAAAGGTTTTGTGGGGTTTTGCTTGACATAATTCTGCAAATATGTACGTAGCTGGTCTTTGGGAATTGGGGCTTGTGTCGGGTTGCTGATATCATAAATCTGACCAAGCCCGTCAATATGTAATACTAATCTCTGCCCTTGTTGAACAGGCGCCCCTGGTGCAGGAGTTCCAGGTATTGTTGTTCCCGAATTCGCTTTCGCTAAGTCAAGGTTGATACCTCGAATTGCTTCTTGTCTAGAAAACTGTAGCGCTGCCAAAATAAAAAATGTCAGGATACAAAAAATAACGTCAATCAAGGGAATGATTTGTATCTGAGCATCATCTTTAGAATTATTAAGATTTATCTTCATTTACCCCTCCGTATTTTCCGAATCAGTTGTATTTGAATCTGATGGACTTTGATAAGGTTCACCAAACTTATTTTTACCTCGGCGCCGTGGACTTGGACTCGAATTTTTCGACGTGCTGTTTTCTGGCGCCAATAATGTTGGAGCTTCGGGGTCTACTATATTTACCCCACTGACTAGAGCTTCAGTTGGAGGAGACTGGCGATACATTAGTTCTAACTCATTACCTGCTTTACGAAAAACTTGAACTTGGTTAAACATAAACGCTTGAAATAAGCGGTAGAAAACCAAACTTGTAATAGCAACAACTAGTCCAGCAGCTGTACTAATTAACGATTCTCCAATACCAGTAGTTACTCCAGCTGTTGCCTCGGTTCCCAAGTCTCCAATTTTAATTGCCCGCAACGACTGTATTAGTCCCCAAACTGTACCAAATAAACCTAACAGTGGCGCCAACGCAATTACAGCTTCCAAAAGCTTCTCACCACGTCGCATTCCAGTTAATTCATCTTCTGCTGTAGCTTCTAAAGCAAGTTGAAAACTTTCAGGGTCATTTTTAGACAAACTCAAAGGAGCATATAAAAATCTTCCTATCGGCTGGTCAGTCGCGCGTTGGGCAATATCACGAGCTAATCCCCAGTCAGTACGCGCAGCTTCCAGAACACGGTCAACTATCTGACGTTCTTGGTTTAACATACGGAACCAAAACCAAAATCGCTCTAAAATCACGCTTATTGTCAAAATTGACAACGCGAGCAACGGGTACATTGCCGGTCCGCCGCTTTTAAATTCAGCTACTATATCCACAGTCTTAACTTTCCTCTTTGAATTTGACAAGTAAACCATTGGGAAGTTTTATATTGTCCAAGATGCCCAGAAGCTGGCAGAGCGCAATTATAACTTTTACGCTAAGTTCGCAACTTCCTGAAAATTTAGGACGGTTATTCCCACAGGAAGTTTAGGGCAATATGAGTCAAAATTAAAGCTAAAACAAGGTTCAAAAACATGAAATTTTCAATTCAAGCAGTTTACACCTGGTATCGCGAGTTAATCCGCAACCCTAAATATCGCTGGTGGGTAATCCTGGGAACACTTTTATATTTCGTTAGTCCATTTGATATTGCCCCTGACTTTTTACCTATTGTTGGACAACTAGATGATGCTTTCATTTTGAGTTTACTGGTATCAGAAGTATCACAACTAGTGCTTGAAGGTTTCAAGGCACGCAAAGGAAATACTGAAAGTGAAGCTAACAAAAATGATACTAATGCACCAAATGCACAAGTAAATACAACTAACACAACTAACACAGCTAACACAGCTAACACAATTGATGTAGATGCCGTCTCAGTTGAATAATCTTTACAATACTATAAGTAAACTGGATGCTATCTACGTAATATCTTTGTTTTTACTACAATCTATCATCCAAATGACGTGGAGACGTGATATATCACGTCTCTACAATAATTGGTACGATATTTCATGTAAAATAGTGGTTTTGTATGAATCGGCGAATTATTGGACTGCTACCTGCGGGTGGACAAGCAACACGCATTTCTCCCTTACCACTTAGTAAAGAATTATATCCAGTCGGTTTTCAAAATAATAGTTGTAATAGTTCTGACAATCAATTACGTCCTAAAGTAGTGTCGCATTACTTGCTCGAAAAGATGCAACTTGCAGGAATAGAGACAGCATATTTTATTCTGCGCTCTGGGAAATGGGACATTCCTGCATATTTTGGTGATGGGTCAATGCTTGGGATGAACTTAGGGTATTTAATTATGGGGTTGTCCTATGGAGTCCCTTTTACACTCGACCAGGCTTACCCATTTGTCTCAGATGCAATTGTGGCTTTAGGCTTTCCTGATATTTTGTTTCAACCACAAGATGGATTCAGACGAATTCTAGCACGTCTTGCCCAAACTGGCGCCGACGTTGTTTTAGGATTATTTCCCACCGAGCAAGCGCAAAAAGCAGGTATGGTCGATTTTGATCACACAGGTAGAGTTCACCGAATCCAAGAAAAGCCTTCGCAATCCAATTTAAAATACATGTGGGCTATTGCGGTATGGGCGCCTACTTTTACAGAGTTTTTACACCACTACGTATCGAATCTAAAAAAAACAAAACTTTCACACTTACCAGAGTTGCCAATAGGTGATGTGATACAGGCAGCAGTTGAGTCTGGGATGCGGGTTGAGGCTGAAGTTTTTGAAGTCGGTAGTTATTTAGATATAGGCACACCAAGTGATTTACTCTTGGCAGTGCAACAACTATCAAGTTGCTTTTAAATTGTAGCTTTATAAATTGTAGTAATCACTTCAGTGATTCCATTGGATTAAAAGAATCACTAAAGTGATTATTACGATGAGTGTCTTCATGTGGGTAACCGAGATGATGGCGCCCCTGCCAAAATAACTCTTGTATCTGTTGTGTATAAGGCAGCAGCAACTCAGACGCATGAGGAGCGCGACTGAAAATTTCAGATGTTAAAACAGACCACCACTTCTCAGTTAGTTCCCATTTGATTTGTAGAGTCTCAATGACCATCGCGCACAAAGGGAGTAGCTCTTGCTGTACTGGTACAATGTTTCCTTCAAACAAACATAGCCACAAGTAAGCTTGAAACATTGTTAAATCACGGATACACGAGTGAGCTATTTCCTCATCACGTAAATGACCACGACGACTACGATAGTCAGGAAACAATTCCAAAAGTCGGTTATACGCAGCAAGAGCGATAGACGGCGCCGCTGGTAGCATTTCTTCAACCAAGCGATACTCAGCAGAGTCGATAGCATG
>NZ_JBXXZH010000448.1:0-4243 GCF_059640475.1 Calothrix sp. CBUCES-K 9914 | reverse complement strand
ATTCTCGATTGGTGTTGAGTTTTAAGGCTAGTAGGTCTAAGGTTCCTTCTGTTTCTTCGAGTAGGTTTAAGTCTTCGCGCTGTAAGTTTTCGGTGAGGGTAAATTCTAATGCTTCGGAGTCGGTCATTTCTCGGATTATTGCGGGGACTTCTGTTAATCCTGCTTCCTTTGCCGCGCGGTAACGTCTCTCTCCTGCTACTAGTTCATAGTTATCCCCTACTGGGCGCAGTACGATGTTTTGCAGTACTCCGTTTTTATTTACTGAGTTAACTAGAGACTGCATTGCTTCTGGTTTAAAGTAGCGTCGAGGTTGAGGTGATTGCGGTAGGACTATTTTATCTAACGGCGCCACCATTATTGGTGCAGTGCTAGATGTTGTTACTTCGGTTTTAGCTGCTGTGGTTGATTTGGATGGCGCTTTCTTTTTAGATGCTGGCGCCTTTACTGTGGGTTTTGCTGTTCTTGCTGTTCCTGGTTTGGGTGTACCACCAATTTTAGCTGCACTCATGATTGTGTCTCCGGGTCTGGTTAGGGATGTGTTGTTAAGAAATATTTATACCTGCTAAAGTCTTAACATACTTTGAATTGAATCATACCCGCTCCTTGAATATAATTCCCTTGCTAATAGTTCAAGTCCATTTTAATGGACTGGTAAAGGCAGTAATATTTAACACGCAGTTCTCTTGGGGTAACGAAAACCCCTGAATTTAAGATATTATTGGCGCCTCCTTGAGTCACGGAGCGCGCGGGCGAGCGTTGGATTAAATTCTTCGATTTAATGATACTTGCCAGTATTATAATTACAATGGTATTGAAGTAGCATCCGTTATTTTTAATATGGTAGATTCAGAACTACTCAACACTCTGCAAGGACTCAACCGTGCCGATAAGCTTTATATAGTGCAAGTTTTAGTTTCAGAGTTAGCCCAACAAGAAGCTGATCTAATTAAACCTGGACAATCTTATCCTGTTTGGTCTCCTTATGATGCTTTTGAAGCAGCAAGTACTATGTTAGAAGTTCTGCACGCGACTCAAAATCAAAACAATGACTAATACTGAACGGTTTCCCTTTACTAGTTTTGATACAAAATTGGGTGAGGCTGGATTTCGCGCCTATATGCCAGTTCAGCTTAGTTTTCAGCAATCAACCGTAACAAGTTCTGCATTATTAGATACTGGCGCCACAGTTAATGTACTGCCTTATCCATTGGGTGTAGAGCTTGGCTATATTTGGGAACGTCAGACAGCAACTTTAAATTTGACAGGCAACCTTGCCCAGTATGAGGCTCGCGTTATAGTTGTTCAAGTGGTAATTGGTAAGTTTGAACCTGTACAACTTGTATTTGCTTGGACATCTGCTGTGCAGGTTCCTCTAATTTTAGGGCAAGTCAACTTTTTTATGGAATTTGACGTTTGCTTTTATCGGTCGCAATTATATTTTGCTGTAAGTCCTAAAAAGAAAGCATCTCAATAATATTACTTCATGGCAAACTGACGCTTCGGAGTTCTCGTTAATATGGCGCCATTCGATTTTAACCTAAACAACAACTATCAAATTAACTGGAGTTTGTTAATTGTGCTGGTGATGAATGTTGGTGTGATTATAATTATCGTCCTGTGGAAGTAACTAAAATGTTAGAGAATCCTGATTTTATTAATCTGGCAAGTATAGAAAATATCAAGACGGTTCTTACTTATTTTGTGCGTGGTGAGCGTTTTTGTGATGGACCGAAAAGGCGCCTCTTTTAAATCTGGGGATATTGTAGCTGTATTAAAACGCTTGCAAATACTGAGGGAGTCTGTGGTTGATTAACAATGGGAAACGTTTCCCAGTGTGGTAAAAATTATTTTTAAATCGGCGCCATTTGTTCTAAACTAGGGCTATTCGGAGTGCCCAAAACTTAAAATATATTGACTGTGACTAAAGTTATCGCCGTCTTTAATCAAGCAGGGGGTGTCATGAAAACGACCCTGACCCATAATTTGGGCTACCACCTGCATCTAAAAAAACGTAAGACGCTTCTCGTTGATATGGATCCGCAAGGTAGTCTCACTACTTTTATGGGGCTGGAACCGTATGAGCTTGATAAGATTATTGGTAATTCTATTTTAGATGACTCGGCGCCGCCCTTCATTCATCAAAATTTGCACGGTGTGGATTTGGCGCCTGCTAATATTACTCTTAGTGCTGTGGAGCTGCAACTTGCCAGCGTGATGGCTCGCGAGGCACGGTTAAAGCTAGCACTCGCAGGCATTCTTGATAGTTACGACTATATATTAATCGACTGCCCGCCTTCTTTGGGTGTTCTGTCAATATTAAGTTTGACAGCTGCTAATTATGTTCTTATCCCTATTCAAACTCACTTTAAGGCTTTTAAGGGTACTGAGTTGCTATTGAATACTATCAAGGAAATTAAGAAACATGTTAACCCACAGTTAGCTATTGCTGGTTTTGTTCCGACGCTGTTTAGCAATGCTAGCCAAGATAAGGTTATTTTAGAAGCTCTTGAAAAACAACTGGCGCCTATAGCACGCATTTATTCTCCTATCCCGCGCGCTACTGCTTTTGCTGATGCGGCGATGAATCGTCAACCGCTTGCGGTATACTCAGCGAAACATCCTTCGCTTGCTGTGTTGAAGGAAATTGCAATTGGTATGGAAAAATTAGGATAACTAAAAAATAGAGATAATTTAAGCGGAGGAACGCACGATGAGAAAAAAAATACCACCAGTCCCTCAAATGCGTGGGGTACAAGATTTACTATCTATTCATAATGATGATGTACAGCCGCATAACGAGGTGGCTATTGATAAAATTAAGGTGAACTCTAAGCAACCGAGACGCTGGTTTGACCCATTAAAAATGGCACAACTTGTTGAGTCGGTGCGCGAGTATGGCATTTTGGAACCACTATTAGTTAGACCCCTTGAGAATGGTGAGTATGAACTTATTGCAGGGGAACGGCGCCTGCGCGCGGCAAAGGAAGTTAAGCTAACTGAAGTACCAATTGTTAGTAAAGAGCTTTCGGATAAACAAGCGTTATCTGTATCTATATTAGAAAACTTACAACGGGAAGATTTAAATCCTGTTGAGGAAGTTGAGGCTGTTTTAGAATTACTGGCTATATATTTAGATGTATCAACCGATGAAGTTAAATCAATTCTAAACGTTGCTGCAAACGCTAAAAAAAGAAATATCGAGTTGACGGAACACGTTTCACGTCAGTTAGAACAAATTGAGTATACTCTTACTAGCATCGGGAAATTTAATGCTGAAAGCTTCCGTACAAGTCGCTTACCGCTGTTAAACTTACCCCAAGATGTATTATTAGCGTTGCGTCAGGGGAAATTAGAATATACTAAAGCGCGGATAATCTCACGGGTTAAGGATGACTCTACGCGCGCCCAAGTGCTTGAGAAAGCTATTGATGAGGATTTATCGCTTACCCAAATTAAGGAATTAATCTTACAACTTGATAATCAAAAGTCTTCAAGTGAGAAAGAGGTGGCGCCTGATAAAGTTGTAATTCAAATGTATACAGATATTGGTAAGCGTATTAAGGGTACTAAAATATTATCTGATGCAAGAAAGCGTAAAAAGTTAGAAAAATTACTAAGTGATATCAAAAACCTGCTTGATACCGTAGAAACATGAATCATATATTACAAACAATATGAGAGTTCTCAAAATTCCGCGATAAACCGTACTTGTCCTCCATTATTACGCGCCGTATCGTTTTTTATATTTCGGAATTATCACCAGAGATAGAAGCGCAAATTCGCAACCTACTTAGCGATTTAGAAGCATGTTTTAAAACAAAACCGCGACCTGAAGAAGACAACGCATCAGTTGGGGCGGTACAAATTTACGACTATAACCAAGCTTGCTTAAATCGACATTATTCGCGTCGCAGTCAAAAAAATAACAGCTGTCATTTTAACGGGTGTTTGGGACATTTTGACCATCCTTATATATGGGAGTCGGGCGCAAGCGGCTCTGTCCCTATCATAAATAAATCATCGAGTTGGTACAAACTGCAATGGCGCCGCTGTGCATACTTTAGGAAACTCCAACTAAAGTATGAGGCGCCTTGTCCATAAAAAGTATTGCTACAATTCAAGCTTTATTATGATGTGTAAGCTCAAGGTAAATTCTTATTATAAAAACATGAAAGCGAAGAGCGAGTGCTGCAAGCTTTCAAATCTAACAATATATTTAATGGAGATAAGATAATGAATAACG
>NZ_JBXXZH010000447.1:0-4287 GCF_059640475.1 Calothrix sp. CBUCES-K 9914 | reverse complement strand
GTTTGACTTGAAACACTGACGGCAAAAGTATTTTTGCCAATCATATTTTTGGCGAAGGTATTGTAATTGCTAATCCTTTTCACGATGGTGAGCGGTTAGTGCAACAGCGCTTTGGTGAGTCAGAAATTGCCGAACGCAACGGACGTATAATTACTAACACAATCATGGAAGGTGCCCTGAAGTTTATTGAGCAGCAACCAATGGTAGTGTTGGGTAGTGTGGATGAGCAGCAAAGTGTTTGGGCTTCGGTTATGTTTGGTTCTCCAAGCTTTATGACCGCAGTAAATCAACGCAGTGTTGAGTTTGATTTGAGCATTGCTACTCCCAATTGGCAAGACCCTTTTTGGACGAATATTGAGCGTAATCCGCAAATTGGGATGTTGGTAATTGAACTTGCAACTCGGCGCCGTCTTCGCATCAATGGTAAAGCGACTCGCTTATCAAAAGAACGATTATTTGTGGATGTCACCGAATCATATCCAAATTGCCCGAAGTTTATAACTCGGCGCCACATAACTTGCAACCAAGAAACTCCTTATAGCTTGGAAGAACCACGAACTGGACGAACGTTAGAACCTATTCAACGAGCATTTATTGCTACTGCTGACATGTTTTTTGTTGCCAGCGCGCATCAAAATCGCGGAGTTGATGCATCGCACCGAGGTGGTAATCCTGGTTTTATTAGAGTTTTAGATGATAGAACTCTTAGAATTCCTGATTATACAGGCAATGGTATGTTTAACACTTTGGGAAATTTCGTTGAAAATCCCCACGCGGGTTTAGTTTTCTTGGACTTTGAACGCGGTCGAATTTTGCAATTAACCGGGCGCCCAGAAATTTTGTGGAAGTTAGACGACTCAACGCATGAAACGGGTGGTACTCAACGTTACTGGAATTTAACAGTTGAAAAGTGGTTAGAAACAAGTTTACCACAATCGTTTGAGTGGGAATTGCTTGATTACTCACCCTACAACCTATCTTAAAGAAACCAAACGTACAGCGTAATAGTTATTACTGAACATTTTGGTACGATTAAAGGAGCGATTAAACTATGTCTACATATAATAAAAAATTGGATTAAATAAACTTTTAAATCGAAGATTTATTAATGTATATATAGCTCGAATTCCTTTCAGAGACTTAACTACGAATGTTTCCAAAACAGAACGTTCTGAATATTCAATTTTTCGCTGTTCCTCAAAATATATTGCGACATCTTCTATCTTGACCTGTCCTTTTTTAAGGCTAACTGACATTCTTTGCTCTTTAAAAAAAGATAATCCATCCATTTGGCTCCAGCTAATATTTATACCAGCTTTGGCGGCAGCTAATCCTACAGCATTTCCTTCCCCATCATAAACGCCATTTAACTCGTAATATGGCGCTAATATGCCCCACTGCTTGATAAATTCTGTCTCTTTTCCTGAATCTTTAGTGACAGAGAATAAATACTCGTGAACGAATGTAATTTTTTCCCACTCTGCATCTAAATTTAATTTTTGTGCAGATTTTTTAGTAATTTTATACTCTTTTAAAAGTTTTTTGTTAGATGTTCCATTAGTAATTTCAGCATATTTTATTGGCATGATGTCACACGACCTCGCTTTAATTCCAGGTTCTTGTAACCATGCCATATTGCTTGGAACTGGTGCTAATATCCGCATATCCGCATCAATAAATATACAAGAATTAAACATTGATAAAGCTTTTGCAACAGCAAACCTTTTATCGTGGTAAAACTTTACGCTTGTAGGTTGATGTTTAAAAGCTTTAATATTAGATTGCTCAACAAAATGGTTAGGCTTATCTGTTAAAACAATAAAGGTAGTACCGGGTGAATATTTTTCAATATCTTTTGCCAGTAATAATGTTAGTAAGCGATATCTTTTACCGAAAGCTAAAGTGCAAAAGCAAAATTTAGATTGTGTTTGGTTCATATAAAATTAACATCTTTAGTAGGAATTAATTCAATACTAGTTTAGCATCAATAATATCCAAAAACATAAGTATTATTACGTAAGTTTTGAAAAAATAATACTGGTTCAAATAGTGATTGCGACACATAGATAATTGGTCAAGTGTATATTGCGGAAATCTTCCAATGGATAATCGAGCAAGAACGGCATCGGGGATGGGCCAATAGTAGAAGCATTGTTCACCAGGTAGGGTGCGTGAAAGCTATTACTATCAAGGAATGTAACGCCAAATACAGTGCTTTCACGCACCATTAATACGTTAAGTAAGCAACATTCGACTTTAGGGTCAACGCCTAGCAGACAAATTCAAGATTTTGTTTAACTGGAAACGTTGACGGCAAAAGTCTTTTTGCCAATCATATTTTTGGCGAAGGTATTGTTAGGGGGGATCGTATTTTAGGAAAATGTCTTAACCGAGTAGTATTGCATCGGATTGTGATGCTCGAAAGGTGTGGGGTATGTTGCGTCGAGCGTCACATCAGCCGCGCGCAAGCCTTGTTCAATATTATCTTTGCGCGTATCTGTCGGGTTGTTGCCATTTACCTCTTTAGGAGGATAAGCGCTGTTTCGATTTGCTTTTAAATCGAGTTGAGGATGGTCTTGGGTATAAGTAACGCGCACTAGTGTTGCTGCGTATTGTGCTTGCTCAAAGGTATTAGCAACAACAACGCCAATATGTTGTCCGTAATAATTAGTACGGTTATCTTGTAGTACTGGTGAAACTCTTCGCCAGCGTTCGCTAATATTAGGCGGGTCTTTTGTTTCAAGTTTTGGTGCGTTGTGAGATGCGTAATTACCGCAATGACTCCAGGTGCTTTTTCTGCGGTTTTTGTATCGATGCTCTTGATGCGTCCCCGCGCGATAGTGCTTTGGATGATAACAGCATGAACCAAGTTTGGTAGTGGAAACTCTGCTGCATAGCGGGCACTACCTGTGACTTTGAGGCGCCCGTCTACTCTGTCAATAGCTTTACCTACTTCCTTATTTTGCTGATTACTGGAGGTTGCACTCAGCTGTTTTTCCTACTGAAGAAGGAAGGGAGCGTGCATTGCTTGCTTGTTTTGCCATCTCTACATTAAAACCTTTAATTGTTATTTTTTTTATATCTATCTAAGGTAGTAATTTTTGTGATCAGTAAGGCTATTTCATGAATAAAAAAAACATAATTATAGAACTAAAGTTACATAAACCCAACGCGCGATGTGTTTTGGCGGTGTCAAATCATATTCTTTCTTTAGTTTAGTTTATATATACCTTCGGCATGAAGTCTAACTTGTAAATAAAAAATAATGTAAATATAAAATGTTCTGGAACTCATACAAGTAGATTTAGACTATGCAAACTACAGAAAGTTCATTATTCGATAAAGTCTTCCGCGATAGTAATGGTAATATTGTTATAGCTCAACCACCAAATTTACCTATAATTGTCTGGGGCGTTACCAGTTTACTTCAGCTAGTTTTTACAAGTGGCAAAATAAACGTAGGCTTAGATGTAGTCGGTTTTGGTGCCATATTTACTTGGGCATGGGAAGAATTATTTCAAGGTGTTAATTATTTTCGCAGAGCTTTAGGTCTTATTGTGTTGGTTGCAGTTGTTGTGTCAAGAATTTTTAACTATAGCATAATTTAAAAGTGAGGTTGATTTGATACCATAAGACCAGTAGTTGTAATTAACACTTTCACTCTTTCAGCAGCTTGTATTAAGATTTACACTGCTGGAAGAGTTTTTTATCTATCTATAATATAAATTATTCCTTTAGAATGTTTAAGCAAGGATAAAATAAAAAGGTTTTAACTATAACGAAAATTTTTGTACTTCACTAAACCTGCAATATACTGTATTTGTTAGTTAAAAAAGAATATCTATGAAGTTTGATGTCTTCTTCTCCATCTGCCAAACAGAAGTTAACGGGTACTTACCCAATGATCGCACCATGTTCCATAATTTTTTTGACTAAGTTTGTCACGCAGATCAACTTGGTTACAAAATAGCTTGGGTGGCAGAAAGTCATCTTTCATATGAAGTTCAAAAGCATAAGCCAAATCCTGTTACTCCTAATTTTAAAAGCGAGATTGGTCTTAAAATGTCTGCCCTTATTTTAATTAATAATACTGTGTCTAGTAAATAAGTGGCGCCAAAAAATAAAACTTACTCAAACTTACCTATTCTTACAATTTATCGATTAATTATTGGTATATATTTTTACTACAGAGGCACAGAGTTCACAGAGTTAAGAGTTGGCGCCCACCGATACAATATGGGAGGTGTTGTTACGTCAAGAATTTTTATGTTAATTTCTCTTATTGCT
>NZ_JBXXZH010000446.1:0-4297 GCF_059640475.1 Calothrix sp. CBUCES-K 9914 | reverse complement strand
TGTAGCAGAAACATTCCTAAAACTTGGCGCCACCGCATGGGTACTACGAACAAACCAAATAGGTGGCTTTAACCCAGACATCGAACCAGTGGCGCCAATCACATTTTAATTAGTAAAAAGTGCTGAGTGCCGAGTGCTGAGTAGGTTGGGTGAAGCGGCGCTTCGTTACCCAAAAATTTTTATATCTGATTTATCCTCTAGGGATTTTGGCACCTAATTCAAGTTTTCCTAGAGGATATTATGTATATCCAACTTATCCTCTAGGAATTTAACACCTGATTCAAGTCTCTACGTAGGTTAGGTGGACGAAGCGCGTAACCCGACAATTCTAAAGTTAATATTGGTATCTGATTCAAATTTTCCTAGAGGATATATGTATATCTAATTTATCCTCTAGGAATTTCGCGCCTGATTTAAATTTTCCTAGAGGATATTATGTATATCCAACTTATCGTCTAGGAATTTAACACCTGATTCAAGTCTCTACGTCCCAACAATTTTTATATCTGATTTATCCTCTAGGAATTTTGGCGCCGTTTGGTATTTACAAGCGAGGATATTCATTAATTTTGTTCAATCATCCAAACCAAAAAGCCCAAAATCTGTTCTACAGGTGGAATAGGATAATCCATCAAATCTAAAGTTAAAATATTTCCCTCAAGCTTTAAAAATCTCCATTGCGTCCCAGTACTGACACTGCCATAAATTGCTTTAACTGGTAGCTGTTTATTTTGATTAAACCTTTGAGCAGCTACCATTGTTGCCGCACATTGCCCTAATCCAGATTTAATATTTTCTTGCTTCGCTTCTACAACTACAACGACAGGCGCCTCAATTTCAATTTGTTCAGATGATTTACTAACTAAAAAATCACAAAAACCGTTCAACCCAACGCTAGCATCAACATCAAACTTTTCACCGGAAAAAACGCTAATTTGCCGTTCTAATATATCGCGTACTTCTAACAAAATCGGATTAATAATACCTTCGGAACGAGCTTTTTCATTCCCTGTTGCAGTTGCCCAAGGTAAAGAGCGCGCGAGTAACATCGTTAATAAATTACTTGGCGCCACTGGTTCAACTTCTGGAAAAAAGCGCGTTCCTTCAATTGCCGTTAAACCAAAATCTTGCCTTGCTTTGCTCCAAGTAAATTCGTTGTATGCCATTTTAAAAACCACCTAGATTTTAAAAATTAAATAAACAAAGTAAAAATAAGTCTCGCGCGTAAGAAACTGTAACTGACTTTCAAAACTGCGATAACGAGTAGTAGGTGTTGGTGATGGAAATGCATCTAAACCTATGTTTCTTGCCATCAATACTGCGCGCTTCATATGTAATGGGTCGCTAACGATAAGAAAGTTGTTTAAATTGTGCTGTTGAGCAACTTCCTTAGCATACTGAAGGTTTTGATTAGTAGTACGTGATTTTGTTTCGGTTAATATATCTAGTTAATTAACTCCATTTTGTACAGCATACTGTTTTCCTGCTTCTGCTTCTGATATTTGTTTACCTATCCCAACTCCACCTGTAAAAATTAATTTACTAACGTCACGAGTTTTATAAAGATTGACAGCGTGGTTGATGCGTTCACGGAACACTGGTGATGGCTCACTGCCCCATACTTCGGCGCCTAATACGATGGCAGCATCAGCTTTAATTCGATTTGGCGTATTACCGTAAATATATATATGACCAGCAGTAAATAGTATAACTAGCAGTAACCCGATTAAAAATAAACAAGTCATTTTAATAACTCGCGTATATCCCATGATACTAATGTTCAGAGCTAAAATATACTGTGCAGGTAGAGTTAACAACCATGAATCAATTAACTACGGTAGAACAAGCTCTTATAGAACGACAGAAACTACCAGAAGCCCTGGCGCCTGGGATGTTAAAACCTAGTTACGATGGACTAGGACTTACGAATATTGCAGCTTTAGCTCTCGAATGGTTGTGCGAACCCTATATATTAAGCGCACACAAAACTGTAACACCTTTTAACCCCGAACTTTTAGCAATTGAATCTTTGACAGATGCTTGGCATAGCTGGTTATATCAGGCGCCCATAAATCATGTAGTGTTAATCATCTTAGATGCTTTTGGTTACGAACAGTTCCGAACGTTAAGCAGTGAAGGTGTAATACCAAGATTAACTCAAGCATGCAATTCACCGCAGGCTTTTTTTATGCCAGCTACTTCAGTTTTTCCTACCACAACTGTAACAGCACTAACTTCTGCTGCAACCGCACAGGCGCCTGCTCAACATGGTCTAATTAATACCCATGTGTACTTCCAAGAAGTTGGTAGCTTGGTTAATTTAATTGGTTATCGTCCAAGTTTCACACCAACATCGGCGCCTTATTTAGATACCCAACTTAACCCCGACACACTTCTACCGATACCTAACATCTACCTGCTCATGGAAAAGTCAGGCGTAGATGTTGAAATTATTAACTATCATCAATTCAGAAACTCAAGCATCAGTCGTTTTACTAGTGCAGGTAGTAAAGCCAGTACAGACAGTTACTTTGGCTACCGAACTCCTGCTGATGCTTTTAATCAACTACGTCAACGCTTGCTTTGTAAGAACAGTAATGTAAAAAGCTTTACTTATCTATATATTCCAGAAATCGATATTTTTGCCCACTGTTATCAACCGCTAAGTGAGAACTACCGAGCAGAAGTAGCGAGTATTGATTTTTCACTTTACCGCGAATTATTTGAGCCATTAGCAGGACGTAAAGATACTGTATTACTCATCACCGCAGACCACGGTCAGCGCGCGGTTTATCCAGATAAAATAACTTGGTTAAACCAGCACCCAGCTTTAAATAAAAACTTATCCGCTCCATTTACAGGAGGAACTCAAGCACGTTATTTGTATATCAACAAAGGTAAAGAAAAAGAAGTATGTGAATATATTCAGCAAAATTTAGCAGAAGAATTTTTGCTTTTGTCGAAAGCTGAAGCTATAGAACTTGGTTTATTAGGACTACCAGGAAAAGAACTAAGCGAATTGAGTTATAACCGTTTGGGTGATGCAATAATAATTCCCCAAGGTGACTGGGTTAGTTTTGAGAATGATACACAGCATTACCCTGTAGGTATTCACGGTGGTTTGAGTCGCGCAGAAATGTTAACTCCATTTTTAGCTTATAGATTGTAATTTACTGCTCTTTTTAAACTCTCTTGTGGAACAGGCATCCTTGCCTGTTTATGTTTTTGTTCTGCTGGAGGAAATATAATATCTATTGGGCTTCAATTACTCTTGGCTTAGTAGCTCTTGTGCAGCCAAATAAACTTTTGTCCATTCACCCATAACTTGATGCGCTTTGAGCATCTCTTTCTTCTCTTCCTTTGCGTTCTTTGTGTCTTTGTGGTTCTTTAAAGAGATAAACCACAAAGACACAAAGGACACAAAGAGAGGAATACAAGGGGTTATAAAAAATGTGTTTACACGGTAGCGGTGTGGAAGGGGGAAAAAAGAAGAGGGATCAAATTTCAATAATTAAATACCTAATCCAACTATATTTATATGTGGTGGATGCTCGATAATAAACTGGTAATATATTTCTTGTTTAGATTGCGGCGCCATTTTCACTTCCCATTCTAATACGCCCATTTCGCCAAGCTGAATTGGTGGGTTAGAACGGTTGAGATAAATTTTGATTTGTTCGTGACGACTTTTTGGTATTTGCTCACTAAGTTTTAAACTTGCTTCAATGTTGAGTAAGTTAGTAATAATTAGCCGATACGCATAAGTAATTTTACGATTACTCCCAATTAATTTCTTATCTACTTGGCGTTCTACCAATTCACGTTCTATTTTTAGACTCTCATCAATACCTAAATTGATTTTAAATTCTTGTCCCGGCACCACATTTTCGAACTGTGCTGTACCAACAAACACATTATCACGGTAAATACTGGCTTTACCTGGTAATAAAGTGGTGCCAACCGTAGTATTTTTTGTAGTATTTTTGACTGTTGTTTGTAAATAAGCGAAGCTGACTAGACGTGGCATTGCCACATAACTAAAGTTACAAGGATAATCCGAGTTAAAAATTGTCGCTTTATGCGGCGCCCCATCATTGGGTATGTTGCCATTGTTACTGAGTTGAAACGAAACTACGCTTCCTTCTTTCGATACTTCAGCAGTGACAATTTCTGCTTCTACGTAAGCTTCTTGTGCTGCTTCATATTCCTCATCATTCTCATTATCATTATCTTCAAATTCTGAACTGTAGCCACGGCGCCGTCGTACTCGTCTAGCACTCTCCTGCATCATTGCTGG
>NZ_JBXXZH010000445.1:0-4340 GCF_059640475.1 Calothrix sp. CBUCES-K 9914 | reverse complement strand
AGAAGTGCAAAACTTCCTTGTTAACCAAGTGCAATCAGTATACCAATCACAAGGTATCGACATCGCCGACAAACACATCGAATTGTAAATTTTTTATATGTGTCCGTTTGAAAAGTTTAGCTGATAGTTAAAATTTATACTTGCTGAAATTTGTTGAAAACTAAGGTGATTTTTTTATATGTAGTCGTTTGAAAAAGTTAATTCAAAGTTAAAAATAATACCCGTTACTACTTGTTAAAAAAACTAGTGCAAATTTTATATATGGTAGTTTTTGAAAAATTTATTTCAAATTAAAATTTGATACCTTCTGAAATTCGTTGAAAAATCAAACTGAATTTTATAATATGTGGGTTTTGAAAAAATAATTCAAAGTTAAAAATGATACTTGCTACTATTAACCTAAAAATCAAGCTGAATTTTGTATATGTGGTGTTTTGAAAACTTATTTTTAAGTCAAAAATTATACCTTGCTGAATTCTCTATATATGCCTGTTTAAAAATATTTTTTAAGCTGAAAAATTAAGGCGCCGTGGTTAGTGGCGCCTGAACTAATTAACCTAGGTAATTTTGAGCTTTTGCGGGGAGTGGTTCAGCTTCGATCTTTGAGAATGGTTTAAATGTGATTAAGCGTTCATACTTGTTGGCGCCATCCTCCTCTTTTCCAATACAGCGACTGTACCAAATTGCAACACCGAATTTATTCTGAGGCGCCCGTCTGGTGTAGATTTGTCCTCTCCAACTGACAACTGCTGCACCGTAAGAATCAGACTTATCAACTCTGGCGCCAATGCTAGACCAATCAAAAGTCTTGAATTCTTCGATAGGTCGCTTGATGTCAGGCGCCGATTTGGGGGCGAGTGAGTCTAGTGTGTCCGCGATGCGTTCGAGTGCAACCATTTGTCTGTGTTGAATTTCAAGCCAGAGTTCAGTTTGTTGTGGAGTCATGCCCATGATGGTTAGTGTTTTGTTTTGTGATGTTTTTAGAATTCCCGGTCAAAGGCAGTTTTAAGACTTGCCTAGGTCAGTGAATTAAACAGCTAGTTTTTTAAGAGTGATGCGACGCGCGCGGAGGCGAATCGCGTACAAATCTCTCGGAATGCAGGGAATTGAGACGGTAACAGCAAATGTGTTTTCCCGCACTGCGAGGTATGCGTGTTCTGCAAAAAAAACATCTGCAGCTTCTCTACTCAACTGGTTTACAGCGTTGAATGCGGCACCGGGAAAGGAATCGCAAACATCGTATCCAGCGACGGCAACCCAACCAGTGAATGAACGTGTAGAACGACGCAACCACAGTAAATTAACCTCTCTGTCTCTGCAAAATTGAGCTACTTCCTGCCATTGTGGCGCCGAACTCTGAGCTAGATAGCTGTATTTTTCTGCGGGGGTGAAGGTCTTAAACATTGATTTCTCCTTTAGTGATAGATGTTGCAGTGAATTGAGGGGGAACGCGCATCCTCATCCGGAGGACACGCGCGCTTGGTTTTAAGCTATCCACTCCGAATCATTGAAGTCGTTGTCTAAGTCCATACGCTCACGCGCGCACTCATAACGCTGCTGGTAATGGTCTTGTATCGCTTCAACCTGACCTCTTAAAGCCTGAACTGTGCAAGCTAGAAGTTGCTTTGCGTAGAACTCAACCATTATCGAGAGAAGTATCGTTTCCATTGTTAAAATGTCCTTAATTGTTGATATTTGGCGCCTGGTTCTAATACCAGGTCTTTTTTCTTTCTATAAATATTATACCTCACTCTCAGTTAGCTAGCTAATAGTTATCTATTAGCGTTTGTTATGCATGAACGTTAATAGATAACTTATTCTTGTATAGTTACTTAGTGATTATATGGTGTATTTTTGTACATGAGAAGGTGCCGAGTGTATGCAGCATCTACGCTCGTTTCTAGGTTCTATTACTATGAGTGTTGGCACCTGTTAATTCTCTACTTGGACTAATAAGTCACAAACCTTGCATTCAAGTACTGTACAAATATTGTCGAGTGTGTCTAAAGGGACTGACTTAGCGGCGCCACGTTCAATTTTTTGGATATTAGTTAACGACATTCCTAACTCGCGCGCGAGGGCGTTCTGAGACATCCCTTTGGCTTCTCTCATCTGTTTGAGTCTAATTTCAATTGGCATAACACTATTACCTATAAACCGTATTACTCACTCTCAGTCAGCTAACTATCAGTATATCTTATGCGAGAGTTACCGCCCAATAAACAACTGTCATGTCTAACTCATGGTTGACTAACTGATAGTGAGGTATAGTAAGTATACAGGAGCGGTTCCCAATTGGTAAAGCGAGAACTGCTTTCATATCTTCTCTATAAGAGTTTAAAGAGGAAGTAAGCATATGGCATCAGGAATATACGTTATTCGCTGCAAATCAACAGGCAAAGTATATGTTGGTTCCAGCAAAGATATAGCAGCTAGGTGGTATCAGCATAAACAACAGTTAAAACATGGTACGCACCATTCAGTGAAGTTACAGAGGGCTTGGGACAAGTATGGAAAAGATGACTTTGAATTTGAAATCGTTGAAGAAGTGATTGATGGTTTTCTAACAGTATATGAACAGATATATATAAATCATTACAATAGTCCTGTTGATGGGTACAACATTCTAAAAGTCGCAGGAGTGCCTAGAGGACGTTCAGTTCATCAAGGGCAAAGAACTCAGTACAAATCTGGAAATTTAGCGAACCGCAGTCAAAAGAATCCACAAAAGACAATTGCGAAAAGGAAAGGACTAGGACGGGGGCGCCCAGGTGGAAACCCTGATTTTGGTAAAAAATACAAGATACAGCGTAAGAATGATGAGCCTTTGGATACATTGCTTGCATTCAGAATCACACGTTCGATGAAAGAAAAACTTGATACTATCCCAAATAAAAATGAATTTTGTAGAAACGCAATTATTAATGCTCTTAATGAGATAGATACATTGCTAGAAAACCCCATTACAGTAAGGCTTTATCAGGAAGACTCGGAAGAATTAAGCTCTCTGGCTGAAGGGAAAGATAAAGGATTTATTAGTGAATTTGCACGAGATGCTGTTAGAAAAGCTTTCCAGGAGCTAGACGAAGAGTTTAATCAATAGGTATCTCATGTATAGTCACGGCAAGGTAATAACTTCAGACACAAGATAAATAGTTTTTACAGGCGCCGTATTACCGAGTGGCGCCACTACAAACGATTAAGGAGAAATTCAAATGAAAGGTCAACCAGTTCTGTACAACGCGCGCACTAACGACAGAATCATCATAAACAGCGTTGAGTGTTTAGTTCTGGACACATTCCATAACTGGGTAGTAGTAAATTTTCAAGGAGAACGTAAAAAGATTAGTTATGAAGAATTGATGACACTAGGCGCCGTATTTTCTGCATAACGTTTAAATTCACCTCATTGCCTCCATTTACCGGAGGCACTTACTACATTTCATATGGCACATATACTTTGGACAAGCATCATAGACGAAGTTAGGCTTATCTACAAAGACATTCAAGGCGCCGACATTAAAATCAAACGGTTACTTAAAAGCTCTAAGACCGATGTTTTAATCGTCTACGAGTGTTTCCAAGCTAAGAGTTTTATTGAATCGGCGAAGGATGCTATATCAAAAATCGAGAAGGTTAAAAACAAGGATTCGGAGATATTTAAATTACTTACCATAGCAGCGATTAACATCAACACTGCAATTGTCCACACCTTTATCGTAGACGGCGCCATACATCAACTACTTTGTAAATTGTACGCACGCATATTTAATTTACTTCCTGTGGGCTACTCATTCCAACCAGAGATTTTTTAAACACCACATAACCACTAAAACCCGGTTTCGGGTTATTTTTTTGGGTACATATATAGATTTACGGATATCCTGCGTCTGGGCGCCTGTTCCAAAAATTTCAAAATCGAGTTTAAAAATTTGTTTCAAAACACTACATATAGCAGAAAATCACGGTGCTGTATTTCAACAACTACTAAAAACTGGTTTCGAGTCTATTTTTTTTGCGGACATATATAGATTTTTGAGGGATGCCCGCGTGCGTCTCAGTTTCAAAGCTTCACGCGCAAGGTTTAAAATTTTTTCACGCGGGCACACACAGCGGACACATGGAGCATCGTATTCTTAGCAAGCGTTAAAAATCAAGTTTAGAATTTTATTTTTTGGGGGTATATATAAAAATTCCGCAATTTTAAGGAAGGCGCCAGTTCTAAAGTTTCCAAACTAGGTTTAAAAGTTTACTTCAAAACACTACATGTAGCAAAGAATCACGGCGCCATATTTCGGGAACAACGCGCGTTGCTCTCATGCGCGAATTTTATTTTTGGG
>NZ_JBXXZH010000444.1:0-4352 GCF_059640475.1 Calothrix sp. CBUCES-K 9914 | reverse complement strand
AGTCGCTAGCGATATCCACGACCGTAAGCAAGCAGAAATTGAGCGCGAACAATTATTATTGAGCGAACAAGCAGCGCGGGAGCAGGCAGAAAACGCAAACCGCATTAAAGATGAGTTCCTTGCAGTTCTTTCCCACGAGTTACGTACTCCACTTAACCCTATTATTGGTTGGGTCAAGCTCTTAAAAAGCGGTAAATTAAAGCCTCAAAAAGTAACCGAAGCGTTGGATACTATAGAACGCAACGCCAAGCTGCAAGTTGACTTAATTGAAGATTTACTCGATGTTTCTCGAATTCTTCGTGGCAAACTTACACTTAACCCCACGCGCGTAAATATAATCTCTGTAATTTCCGCAGCTATTGATACTGTACGTTTAGCTGCCGAAACTAAAAACATTCAAATTCAAAGTATTGGTACGATAAACCCAAATTTTAGTACAAAATATAGTACTAATGATCAAAATTCCAGTATATATACTGGTACAGAAAGTGGTACACTTGAGCCAAATTTTGGTACGAATATTGGTACGATTAATGCCAATTCGAGTGTAAATACTGGTACGAGTAATGCGAACTTGAGTATAAATCCTGGTACAAGTAATGCGAGTTCAAGTGTAAATACTGGTACAAGTGATGCCAATTCAAGTATAAATACTGGTACATATAATGGTACAACCAAGTTAAATTTTGGTACTAATGTTGGTACAAATGACACGATTTCTGGTAATAATAAGACAAATTTAAGTATAAATACTGATAAGAAGAGCGATATTAAGAGGAATATAAATATTGATACAGTTAATGCAAATAGTGATACAAATTTAGTACTAGTAACAGGTGATGCCGCGCGTTTGCAGCAGATATTTTGGAATCTTTTATCTAACGCTATCAAATTTACACCTAACGGTGGGCAAGTTAAAGTATGCTTATCCATAGAAATTCCTTTTATTAAAGTCACTGTTAGTGATACAGGTAAAGGTATTAACCCAGATTTTCTACCAGATATATTTGATTATTTTCGTCAAGAAGATAGTACAACAACAAGAAAGTTTGGTGGACTTGGGCTAGGACTTGCAATTGTTCGCAATTTAGTTGAGCTACATGGCGGAACTGTCGAAGCGTACAGTCCCGGTCTAAATCAAGGAGCAACTTTTACTGTTAAACTACCACTATTGAATAGTGTTGAGTCAAAAGTGCTGAGTGCTGAAATTTTATCACTCAGAACTCAGCACTCAGAACTCAGCACTCAGCACTCTTTACTTTCTAACATTCGAGTCTTAGCTGTTGATGATGACCAAGACTCGCGAGATTTTATTGCCTTTGCTTTGGAACTATACGGCGCCCAAGTTACTAAGGTGTCTTCTGCAATTGAAGCGTTACAAGTACTCGCACATTTAAAGCCACATATATTAGTCAGCGACATTGGAATGCCCATAATGGATGGGTATGAACTACTACGACAAATTAGAAAATGGGCGCCTGAAAATGGCGGACTAATTCCAGCTATCGCACTCACGGCTTTTGCTGGTGAGTATAACCGCCAAAAAGTACTTGACGCTGGTTTCGTTCTTCACATCCCAAAACCTGTAGAACCTGATACTTTAGCTACTGCTATTGCCTCGTTGATTAAATAATTTCCTGTGGGTAGTAAGGTGGATACAAAGTTTTTTACTTTGCCCAATACCCATGAACTCCAAAACCTCATTCGTATTGGGGGATTTTGTGTTGTATCTGTTTGGCTGATGTTTGGTATTTATGTGCATCAATGTGGGAATACTAAAATTAACAGGAAATTTTTGGAATGTAAGTAGAGACGTTACATGTAACGTCTCTACAATCCAAAATCCAAAATCCAAAATCCAAAATCCAAAATCTAAAATTCCCTTATTTTCAAGATTGGAGTCAAGCTTACTATGTCAGACCCCAACGTCGGTCGCAAACTTAGCAAAAGGTATCAGCTTCAGGAGTTAATAGGAACCGGAGCAATGGGACGAGTATATCGTGCTAAAGACACTTTGTTGGGAGGTGTGCCTGTCGCGGTGAAATTTCTCTCAATGTCTATCCAAACTAATAAGAAGATGCGGTTGCAGGAACGCTTTGAGCGTGAAGCCAAAACTTGTGCGCTTCTGGGACAAAAAAGTATTCAGATTGTCCGAGTTATGGATTATGGTGTGGACGAGCATAATATCCCGTTCTATGTCATGGAATATTTAAATGGCAAAAGCTTAAGCCATATCATTCGTAAACAAGATATGTCGTTAATGCGCTTTAATCGCATGGCACGTCAGATTTGTTTAGGGTTACAGTGCGCGCACGATGGTATTCCTGTTGATGGTACGGTTTACCCTATTATTCATCGCGATATTAAACCTAGCAATATGCTGGTGATTGTAGACCCAACGTTTGGTGAATTAGTCAAAATCCTTGATTTTGGAATTGCTAAATTACTTCAATCAAATACGCAGCAAACAAATTACTATTTGGGTACTTTGGCTTATTCGTCTCCTGAACAAATGGAGGGTAAAGAACTGAATAACCGTTCGGATATCTATAGTTTGGGTGTGATGATGTTTGAAATGCTGACGGGCAAGTTACCTTTAACTGCTCCCACACACTCTTTCGGCGCCTGGTATAAAGCACATCATTTTCAAGAACCACGCTCTTTCGCTGAATTTGATACAAACTTCCACGTTCCTAAATCTATAGAAGATTTGGTAATGAGTTGCCTTGCGAAAAAACCCTGCGACCGTCCACAAAATATTAGCGAAATTATACAAGCTTTAACGGCAGTAGATACTACAGAGAACACGAATGGTAGAAGTCGAACTACCCTTACACCATCCACTCAAACATCATCCCAAATATCGAATGATACTCCTACGGTTGTTGCTGAATCTGAAAAATCCGAAACAAAGTTACCCACTGCTTTGGCATCAGATGTCATAAAAGAAGCAACCTGGCCTAAAAATAAACCTATTGCTGATATTGTTTTCCCTCAACCTATTCGTGTCCACGATGAGCTAACTCCTGCGTTATGGATGATGCTACCTATACTAGAAATTCAAAAGCTTTCGGTTTGTACTCGCTACAACCAATTTCTTTTTATCCCTTCTCCTCACCCAATGATACTCTGGGTAACTGTTATCTACAATCGTAAGTTCGGCGCCAAATGGCTTCCTTACTATCTCGACCTTAAAACTAATTTCGGTCAGGATACAGTACGATTACTAAGTCAGAAAGGCTACTATCGACTATTATTTTTCTCGCGCGAGCAGCCAAACAGTCCAAGCCATATTCTAATGTCAACGATTGCCTCTTCTCAATGTCGTCGCTTAACTGAATGGGCTTTGCTTAGTAACACACTTCCTTCTAATGCTAATCCCCAACTTAGTAAAACTTATCTTAAAGCTGAATACGAAAAAATTAAGCCGCAAATTCTTGCCAAGCTTTCGTCAATTAATACAGACTCTCCTTTTGACCTTTCAGCTTAGAATGTCAAACGTTTTAGTCAAACATCTGATAAGTACATTTACTCAGACATGCTTTACATGTTGTAATAATTTTGTTCGATAAATATAAAAAATATAAAAAAATATTAAAATTCAATAAGTTACGGTTGTAAAAAAAGCCTTTAGGAAATATAAATATTAGTAGAACCAATAATTGGCACTTAGTTACGTGCTAATTTGTAGGTAAGTCACGTCTCGTCTTCTGAGTATGTAAGCAAGCTGGATGCATTGTGACAGTACGATTTAGGCTATCGTATTCAAGCTTTTCAGTATTAGCTAATTTATGACTTGTGGCGACGAGTTGACGCCCCATCATCCCCAGCTGCTTTCCATCTTGGAACTAAGCAAGAGAAGGAGGTCGCTCCCGCTGCGACACTGGACACAATGAATTTACTATGCCAAGCTAGGACCGGAGTCTAAACCCCATTGATGCTTGAGAAGCTCTTTGTACGTTGCTTCTCTGACAACCATTTGTTCGTAAAGCTTAACTAAGAAGTCTTTTGCTTGCTCGTGGCTCATGCCTTGCACTTGGCTGGCAAATGAGTGTATGCTGAATTGCTGTTCGAGTGTAAGTTCGATTGGATTGTTCATGGTAATTTAACTCCAGATTGAGAAGATGAAGAAGATATAATTGCACATACAGAGATACACTAGTTCTCTCCAGATTCCTGAAGATAGATTTTTAGGAATATAAATCTAACGTTCTACCTCTGTATTACGAAAGATAACAACTGTTTGACAAATTGCCCACTACTTTTGGGTTAATTTGTGGTATCCCCACAGCTTTAAGTTTTTTAGCTAAATCTTAGCTTATATATGTACATCAACATTGCGAAGGCATATT
>NZ_JBXXZH010000443.1:0-4395 GCF_059640475.1 Calothrix sp. CBUCES-K 9914 | reverse complement strand
ATATCATCCATCAATAACACAGGGCTTCTATTAATTGGCACCCTTACTATTTCAGTTGGTGAGAACAAGTCAAGTTGATTTGTCTCCAATGGCAATTTCCAATAAATGCAACGCAGGTCATGCTAGCACTGGGGTGTTACATTTGTAAACAATATTTAAGTACTATTTTATACTTAAAATGCGGACTTTCGATTACTGGGGTTTGTTTACTATATCCCCTAGTAAAACATTATCCTTGAGAGTGCGTAACAGAAGTGCCAAGCAAACTAAATTTAACAAACGGTGCTACCAGTTTACGCGCACTCCTTTGTACTACATGGCGCCGATTTAAAAGTTAATAGTGTGTAGAGACCGAATTAATTCGGTCTCTACAGTGTCGAGCGTGGTAAAAAATATATCACTGCACAGGCGAGACGCCTATGCTACAATACGCCAAAATGAATATCTCGCTTGAACCGGGTTTTTGTATTTACTCAGCAACAGTAGAGCTTAAGCTTCTAGTATCCCACATCACAACATTATGATTGGTGTGTGTAACATGCTGATTGTTGATGTTATTTACGAGTATTGGTGATGAGGGCTGATGCAGCGCGATTAATTGTGCTAAGGTTTTCTTCATTTGGGTACGGGGTACTATTTCGTCGATAAACCCGTGCTTGAGTAAATCTTCCGCCGTTTGGAAATCTTCTGGTAGTTTTTCTCGCAAGGTTTGCTCTATCACGCGCCGACCAGCAAAGCCTACTGTTGCTTTAGGTTCCGCAATAATTATATCTCCTAACATTGCGAAGCTCGCTGTTACACCCCCTGTTGTTGGGTTTGTCAAAACTGGTATATATAATAGTCGCTCGTCTTGATGACGTTGTAAGGCGCCTGATATTTTTGCCATTTGCATTAGCGATAGCATTCCTTCTTGCATCCGCGCGCCACCCGATGTACAAACAATTACAACAGCACAGCGGCGTTGTGTTGCTTGTTCGATTAAACGAGTTAGTTTTTCGCCTACTACTGAACCCATACTGGCGCCAATAAAGCGAAAGTCCATCACACCCAGTGCAACTGGCAACCCATCAATTTGTCCTAAACCAGTTATTACAGCATCAGTCAAACCTGTTTTTTGCTGCATGTCTCGCAGACGGTCACTGTAGGGTTTACGGTCGCGGAACTGTAATGGGTCAGATGGACGTAAATGCTCATCTAATGGTTTCCATGTATTAGCATCAATTAATTGGCGAATTCGTTCATCACTATCTACTCGGTTGTGATATCCGCACTCGGTGCAAACCATTTGATTCGCTGTTAAATCTTTTGTGTAGCTTAATACTCCACATTTAGAACATTTGTGCCAGAGTCCATCAGCAATTTCGCGTTCTTGGCGCTCTGGAGTTGTAGACCCTGATTTTCGTCGATTTGCAAACCAATCTAACAGAGATTTTAAACCGCGTGATTCTTCGTTGTTTGCCATTTTCTTTTCTTATGCTTCGTGGGTAGTATATCGCTCGTCAGGTCAAATTGCCCAAATTCTTTAGTTGATCTTTTAAGCAAAACAGACCTTTTAACAGCATCTTTGGTTGCCAGCTTAACGAAAATATGTATACCAATTCAAGTATCTCGTTTGTTTTATAGCAACTTCAAGCCGAGCAAGTACGCGAATATTAGTTTCTCACCAAGATGAGAATCAACTCCATAACTTGCTTGCTCCCGGCCGTATGCACGACTCGATACTGGCACGGCGCCCTTCATGAAGAGTATATTCAAGCTACAGCATAATACTACCAAAACTTCAAAAATTGTTGGGGTAATCAAATTTACAGTTGTAAAGCAATAAAGTTGAAAGCATTTTATCTTGGAAATAACTGTATGTAGCTAGCGATTATATTTTGACCTCCAAATAGGGTAATTACCGAACCTAGGGCAAGACATGGACCAAATGGCATTTTTTTACCCCATTTCCGGCTTTGAAGTATTACACCACTTCCACCAGCTAGTACACCCACTATACAACTTATGAGAACAGCTAATAGTAAATGTGGACACCCTAACCAGGCGCCCATCATCGCAGCAAGTTTCGCATCTCCTCCCCCCATTGCTTCTTTCTGAAAAATGACCGAACCTATAAATGTAATTGCATCAAAAAGCCATACCCCTACAACAGCACCAACTATGGCGCCGAACATCTGGTTAAAAGCACCATTCAAACTATTAAACTGTACAAAACCCAAAACCGTATGAAACAAAACCCCTAATACCAAACCAGATTTAGTTAACGGGTTGGGTAAAGTCATTGTATCGAAGTCAATTAACGATAAAGCAAGTAACCAACTACAAAAAATCCAATATCCAATTGTCAAAGGGGAATACTCAAATACCCAAAATACTAGTAAAAACAATAACCCCGTAATCATCTCAACTACAGGGTAACGCATCGAAATCTTACTCTTACAATAACGACAACGCCCTTTTAACCAAAACCATCCCAGCACAGGTACATTATCATTAGCTCTCAACTGGTTTAGACAATGCGGACACCGTGATGGTGGAAAAATTACCGACAGTCCAGCAGGGAGACGGTAGACGACTACATTTATAAAACTACCAATCGATGCACCAAAGGCAAAGACAATAAGACTTGCCGGGAACAACATCAAAATATCCATACATAATCAAAGTCATTTGTCCTTTGTCATTTGTACAAGCTACAAGTATGTTTTGTCACTGGCTCTTTTTTCTTTACTGAATGACAAATTGAAAGATTAACTATTGACTATTGGTTAGTGATGATTGAGAAAAATCAACTTTAGAAAAATCAACTTTAGAATAACTAATACATGTACGATTCGATTTGACTCAAAGGTACAAAGCATTCTTCTGGTAATAATACCGGATGTTGGGTAAAAATCACTTTGCCTCGATGGTTAGAACGATTTATTGCTACACCCGAAGCATGTCCTGTGATTTCTGGATGAACTTCACAGTATGTATGGTATATTTGTCCAGCTGCTCTGATTAAGGCAGGGTCAATCAAAGCTGGCTGGTTTCTGGTATTCGTATAGTTATTGGGTTCTTGTTTTAAAGCGTACACTGGTTATACTACTATTTTGTGTAAAGGTTTACTTTCAGTTGATGCTGCTCAACCCAAACCATTATTCTTCTAACGCTTGAATTAACGCATCGCCCATTGCACGACAGCCTAAAAGCTTCATACCTGGTGACATAATATCCCCTGTACGCAAACCTTTCTGTAGAATTAGCGACACATTTTTTTCAATATGGTCAGCGGCTGCGGGTTGATTTAAGCCGTATCGTAACATCATTGCAGCACTTAATACTTGTGCCAAAGGATTGGCTTTATCTTGTCCTGCAATATCAGGGGCAGAACCATGAACTGGTTCAAATACTCCTGGCCCAGTTGCACCCAGACTAGCAGATGGTAGCATACCTATACTGCCTGTCAACATGGCTGCCGCATCCGAGAGAATATCACCAAATAAATTACCTGTGACAATTGTGTCGAATTGTTTCGGCGCCCTTAGAAGTTGCATTGCCGCATTATCTACATACATGTGTGAAAGTTCTACTGCCGGATATTCTGTTGCTAGTTTAGTAATATTTTCCCGCCAGAGTTGTGATACGTCTAGTACATTAGATTTATCTACAGAACATAGCTTACCAGTACGTTTTTGTGCAGTTTCAAAAGCAACTCTACCAATACGATTAATTTCTGACTCGGTATAAGCCATTGTATTTACACCACGTCTTTCACCTGTTTCTGTGGTAAAGATTCCTCTAGGTTTACCGAAATAAATACCTCCAGTCAGTTCACGTACCACCATAATATCAACGCCTTCGACAATTTCTTTTTTCAATGATGAAGCATCGATCAATTCAGGAATAATTGTCGCTGGTCGTAAATTCGCAAACAACTCTAAACCCGCGCGTAGTCCTAATAAACCTCCTTCGGGACGCTTTGCTGGTGGTAATGAGTCCCATTTGTAACCACCTACTGCTGCGAGTAATACTGCATCACTATTGCGACATTTATCTAAACTTTCTTCGGGTAATGGTTCACCTGTTAGGTCGATAGCGGCGCCGCCAATGGTCGCTTCTTGAAAATTAAACTCAATATCAAACTTTTTTCCTACAACCTTTAGTACATCCACAGCAACGTTCATGATTTCGGAACCGATGCCATCGCCAGGTAAAAGGGTTATGCGGAATTGCTGTGTCATAGAGGTTATGGAAATATTCTTATAGTGCCAATAAATTTAATATCATACAAAGGAAGTGCATTATTTCACCTAGAATTTTTAATTATCTTGTGGAATGGGCATCCTGCCATTGGCGTCAAGTTAAGGCTGGCGCCCATATGTCAAGAGACCTTTGGGCATTAGTTCGATG
>NZ_JBXXZH010000442.1:0-4402 GCF_059640475.1 Calothrix sp. CBUCES-K 9914 | reverse complement strand
TAGCTTTTGATGTCGATATTTTAGTTCTTCTTTCATTAAAAACCAACGCTCTAATGTCGCGTCAATTTCCATGACTTTTTCTGCTGCTTGACGAGCTAATATTAATATTTCTTCGTCTTCTACTAAGCTTGCTAAAGTAAAGTCTGCAACTCCAGATTGTTTTCTTCCTAATACTTCCCCAGGACCACGAAAACGCATGTCCATTTCTGAGATAAAAAAGCCGTCTTGTGATTGTTCTAATACTTTTAATCTTTGTTGGGCATCGGCACTTTTGGAACTGCTCATTAGTAAACAATATGATTGTGCGGCGCCTCTTCCAACACGACCACGCAACTGATGTAACTGTGATAATCCAAATCTCTCAGCGTTTTCTACGAGCATTACTGTTGCATTGGGTACGTCTACACCAACTTCTACAACAGTGGTGGATACTAATATTTGTGTTTCTCCATCCCTAAATTTAGTAATAGCTTCGTCTTTTTCTGCTGAACTCATGCGTCCATGTAGTAACCCGACTTTAAAGTCTGGAAATATGGCTTCTTGTAAGTTTTGATGTTCTTCTACGGCGGAACGTAAATCGAGTTTTTCTGATTCTTCGACTAATGGTAATACTACATATACTTGGCGCCCTTGAGCTATTTCGCGACGCATTAAGTCGTATGCGTCTGGTCGCTGACTTGCCATTAATGCGGTGGTTTTGATGGCTTGGCGCCCTGGTGGTAATTCGTCTATTTGGCTTACGTCTAAGTCCCCATGAATTGTTAATGCTAAAGTACGGGGAATGGGGGTCGCTGTCATTGTTAATACATGAGGCTGTTCGCCTTTTTGCTGGAGTTTGGCGCGTTGCTCTACTCCAAAGCGGTGTTGCTCGTCAATTACAACTAGACCTAGACGATTAAAGTTTACTGGGTCTTGAATTAAGGCGTGAGTTCCTACTAGTAATGGTAATTCTCCGGTTTCAAGATGTGCGTGAATTTGGCGCCGTTTTGATACTTTTGTTGAACCTGTTAGTAGTTCGACGGGGAGATGCAACAAGTTAAACCAGCTAACGAGTTTACGATAGTGTTGTTCTGCTAATACTTCGGTTGGCGCCATTAATGCACCTTGATATCCTGATTGTATAGCAGCTAATAATGCTATTATTGCTACGACTGTTTTACCCGAACCTACGTCACCTTGTACTAAACGATTCATTGGTACTGTTTTTTGCAGGTCGCCAAGAATATCGTTAATTACTCGCTGTTGGGCGCCTGTGAGTTGGAAGGGTAAGATTTTATAAAATTCGTCTACGAGTTGTCCCTTGGGAACAAGGACTGCACTAGTTTGAATTTGTTTGGCTTTGTGTTGACGTTGAAGTAAACCTAGCTGGAGATAGAAAAATTCATCGAACACTAAACGACGACGGGCCCCTGTTAGTGAGTCACTATCAGGAGGAAAATGGATGTTGTTAATAGCATCCTTTAATTCCATTAAGTTATATTTATCCCGTAAACCTTTTGGTAAAGGGTCTTTTATGTGTTGTGTTGCTGGCATTGCTGCTGTAACAGCTTGCCGAACTAAAGAAGCTACAACACCTTCGGTAAGGGCGTATATTGGTACTACACGCCCGATTATTAAAGATTCTATTTCATCACCTGGATGTGCTAATACTTCAATTTCCGGATTATCGATTGTTTTACCGTATTTACTCGCTTTTACTAGTCCACACACTGCGACTACTGTCCCAACTGCGTACTGACGCTTGATGCTTTCTTGCCAAGCTCGACTCGAATAACGGGCGCCTGCGTAAAAGCGACCAATTTTGAGGCGCCCAGTGTTATCCCGCAGTTGCAATTCTAATATTGTTAGTTTTTTATTTTTCGGACTAGTAAAACAGCTACAGCTTTTGACTGATGCGACTATTGTTACTGTTTCACCTGCTTGTAGTTCGTTGATGCGAGCTTGACGTGCGTAGTCGATGTGGTCGCGGGGAAAATAGTATAGTAAGTCATGTACTGTATACAACCCAAGCCGAACTAACTTATCAGCTTGACGGGGACCTATTTCTGGTAATTCGCCAATTTTTTGGTTGAGTGCTGGGGCGAGTAAACGAGAAACACTGGAAACAGGAATTTTTGTATTTGGGGTTTTGTAATTTGCTTTTGCTTCTTCTGCAACTAATGCTTTTGGAGTTGAAGGTTTTTCGACTTTTAAAGAGCTATCTATTAAAGAGCCATCTTGGTGTTGCATTTGCTGGATGTAACGGCCAGTTTGAGCAACTAAACTCTGACGTGATTCTATATCGAGATTTGGATAATCAGCATACTCTGCTGCTAATTGGCACCAACGGTCACGCTCTTCGCTGGGTATGCCATCAGGAAATTTACCAAATGTTAGACACAAAAATTCGCTAAAACGGTATTGTCTGCCCACCAAGTCGGTGAACCCTTGTTCCGCTTCTATCGTCAGAGCTTTTTGTAATCTTACCCAATCTGGTTTATCAGTAGCCATGTTAATCGAAGTTAATCGAAAAATATAAGATCTAAAATTCTAAGATTCATCGTACCAACTTGAACGCCAAGCTGCTTCGGCTTGTGCAACAGCTAATTCGCGCTGTCTTTTAAAGTATTCACGACGTAGTTTCTGGAGTTGACCTTGAAGAATATGAATTTGCTTACGAACTGCTGAAACTTGAGAATCAGCAAATTCGATTTCTGTTAGTCGCAAATTAACTGTCATAATTTGCGTTAAGCCAGAATCTGTAGGCCGTCGTTCGTTGGAAACTTCGACTACAACGTTGAGTATATTCGGTGGGCCTGGTAAAACATCGGCGCCTTCGGATGCTGTGGCAGCTTCTATAACTGGTTCAGGTAACTTTTTTGGTAAGATTTCGGCTTTCTGTAACAGCATATTTGTTTCGTGCGAAAGCTTTTTGAGCGCAAATTGTGTAGAAAGTTCCAAACTATGAATCCATTTGCTAATTTCAATTGGGTTTGCAATATTGATAGCAGCAAAACGTAATGGAACTGGGTTTATCAGTGGAAATATTGGAATATTAGGTAATCGAGGAATTGCTTTTTTATTTATAGGTTCTTTTTCTGGTTGTTTATTTTCTGAGCTATATTTCGTGTCTTCTTCGTCTTCGTCTTCGTCTTCGTCTTCATCTTCAAATTCTTCGTCTTCATATTCATCATCGTCGTATTCTTCTAGCTCGTTAAGTTCTTCGATATCAAACGGGGAACCTTCACTTGCTAATAATTCAATTAATGATAAAGGAATAGCTTCAGAGGAAATTTCTGATTCACTCTCCTTTTCGTCAGTTTCTTTTTCGTCACCTGTTTGGTTTTGCGCTGTATTTTGCTCTAATATATCTGTATTTAATATAGTTTCTGGTTCTATCAAAGTATATTTTTGTAACTGGTCGGCGGTCTTCGTGCCCAATTCACGAATCGATTGTTGCAATTTTTGCCGCTGACTCAAAGATAACTGTAAGAAGGAATTAGGGTATCCTTGAGTACACAAGTGGTAAGTAGCTAAAATTAATTGCTGGCGCACTGCTCGACCTAATGCTGCAAAATAAGCGGTATAGGAATCCTGTAGTGACTGCGCGATTCCAGTTACCGTCTGCTCTAATGCTTTTATATCTTGCTCAATTCGTTCAATCGTCGCCATAACGTCTCACTACCGATGTATATTTTTTAATTTTATTTCTAGCTAGCAACAATGAATTACCAATATTGTATAGTACTCATGTATATAATTACAAATTTGATATGTTGGTTGCGTCGGTTTATAAGCACAGTTTTTACTCATAATTTTTTAATTATTGTGAACTGTGTGTAAACTAAAAGAGCGATTATGCTGATTATATGAATGAAAAACAGGTCAGGCACTTTGCTTGACCTGCTTAAAAGATAGTTTCAGGATAGTTTCTGGAATTACTTGGCGCCAATTTGGGCAGCAACTTCATCAGCAAAGCTCATTTCTTGTTTTTCGATACCTTCACCGAGAACAAAGCGAGCAAAGCGTTTGACCTCAATGTTATCACCAAGTTTGGAGCCGGCTTGCTTAACTAACTCCTCAACGGTAATGCTTTGGTCACGAATGTAGGGCTGATCAACCAAGGTCATTTCTTTCAGACGCTTGTCAATTCGTCCTTGAACGATTTTTTCCTTGATGTTATCCGGCTTATTCGCGAGATCATCGCGTCCCATCTCAATTTCTTTTTCCTTAGCCGCAATATCAGCAGGAATTTCTCCAACGTTGACATACTCAACGTTTGGACATGCTGCTACTTGCATCGCGATATTACGCGCGAGAGTTTTAAATTCTTCGTTACTTGCGGAATCTTTTTGACAATCTAATTCAACTAGAACGCCAACTCGTCCACCAGTATGGATGTAGCTTTCGACTACACCTTGTG